>CAZFWL010000397.1:0-4081 GCA_964522775.1 uncultured Halomicronema sp. | reverse complement strand
ATCTGGCCGATTTAAGCTTGCTAGCGCAGTCAAAAAGTCTTCTAATCCCTTGTACGGGCGTGGAGCGCCTGGGAACATAAAAACTTTATAGTTCTCAAGTCCAAACTGTTGGCGGCTGCTATTTCTATCGTACTTTTCAGGATTGAATTGATTTGTATCTTTGCCGTTAGGAATACATATTCCACCAAATTTTCTTTGCAAAAATGAGGTGTGTACTGTCACTGCATCGGCCTGTGAAATTTGTTTTTCCATCCGATGTAGATAGATGGGATGGTCGGGCTGTCGGAAGGCTCCATTAGACTTGACTAAATCTCGATAGCGTTGCTTCAGAGAAGGCTGATAACGCCACTGATCGCCGCCGTGCCAACTCATTTCCCAGTCGTCGATGTCTAAAATCAGCGGGCGTTTGTGCCATTTCTTAGCTAATAAGCCCACGCCAAAGCTACTGGCTTTAGTTTTATAGGCATAGATAATATCGCCCTCGATCGCCTTTATGAGTCGTCGAGCCGAATTCAGGAAAGTAGGATATTGAGTTTTTGGAAATCTTTTTACGACAACATCTGAGGTTACTGACAAAGGAACATTGTCGTTGGCGAATCCCAGTATCTCGACGGCTACTCCTAATTTTTGAAGCGCTGCGGTTAGGAGAAAAGGTCGAACAGCACCGCCCCACCGGCCAGCACCTTCTGCAGATAAGTCGCCCACAATAATCGAAACTTTTTTGGGCCAGATTTTATTGTGGGCAGGTGAATCGATTAATCGTGTATTCAATTCACCTTCTCCCTGAACTGTTAAAGGCATAGAACCTCAGAGGGGCAAAAGTAAATCAGGAAATTGCTAACCACGCCGTACAGATTCGGTGAGCACCTTGAGCAGGAAGGCTCTTAAAACTCAGCCAGAAGCTTGGGGTAAATCCACCAGATAAAGTCGAGAAACAGTAGAGTTGAGCCGAGCACCTGAACCTTGAATGGGCGGAATTCCACTTCAATCTGCGAGAACTATTGTGTTTAGTGAGTCGGCTTAGATGAGAATACCCATCTCGTTAGGAGATGGCGATGTTGCCTTAGGTACTTCTCATCTCTCTGTTTATGTCGGCCACTCCAGAGGAAGTTGACCAAGGTGACCGATCCGATAGTCACGAAGCAGAGTACGGGCAGTGCGTTCGCGATCGCCCTGATATCGCAGGTCAGCGAGTTGTTGTAAATAGGATTCTCCTGTCATGTTGTTTGCTGTAAGGGCATAGCGTTGGTCTAACGCGGCTGAATAAGCGGCTTCTTCAGTTTGCCCATCTAACGCTTTGAATAACTCTACTAAGCTGCTCGCGATGCGTTGATTGTCATAAGCGGCTTGTCCGATATCGTCACAAATGGCTAGTTTCAGTGCGGCTTCTTGATCCTTTAGAAGAGCAGGCAAGATTCCGGGGGCATCTAGCAATTCCAGATCGTCAGTGATGCGGATCCAGCGAAGTTGGCGTGTAACACCCGGTTTCCGTGCACTTTCAACGACTTTTTTCTTCACGAGACGATTAATGAGGGCTGATTTGCCTACATTAGGGAACCCAATCACGACCGCTCGTACCGCCCGAGGACGCATACCGCGATCGCGGCGTCGCTGATTCATATTTTGTCCAGCCGCTTGTGCTGCTTTGGCAATGCCAGCGACGCCCTTTCCCTGTTGCGCATTAGTGAAGTAAGGCACTTGCCCCTGTTCTCTTAGCCAAGTTTCCCATTGCGTACGGGCAGTCTTTGAGACCATGTCAACACGATTAATCACTAGAATGTGCTCTTTTCCGGTAATCCACTGGTCTATTTGGGGGTGCTGGGTCGCGAGGGGAATGCGAGCATCCCGAACTTCTAAAACCACATCGACGCGCTTGAGTTGTTCCTGAAGCGCTTTTTCGGCCTTAGCAATATGACCGGGATACCACTGAATTGCAGGTGTCATAAGCAGGCTGACCTAGGCACGGGGAGTGAGTACAGGTATAACAGTGACGGACTGGGTGAAGACTGCCTCTGGCACGAATCTTTGCGATCAGGCAAGAGATATCGCTGAAAGACCGTACTCTGTTTAGTGAATATCCATACCCTAGGTAATTGTGGTCTGATCAAGCATGAACCGTTGAATTGGGAGTGCAACGGCACAGCCACGATTCGGCCTTGATCAGGATGCCAGGCTGGTGACAGTAATTGATGGCTCAACTAGGTTTACCACTGCGGTTTTCTAGAAAGATTCCTGATACTCTGAAAATCGGTGATGACGTCAGCTCTAGTGGCTGATAGAAGTCTAGATTCTGTCAGTTCTAGTCATCAGCAATCAAAGCATTGACCGAGGGAATTACCGATACTCGGTGTGCTGATGAGAGCTTACTGGCTGGCTTTTTATCATCGACGTTGATTTCTCGTTTTAGATTAAGGAAGTTTGAATGCTGACGGCAGAACGTCCTGAAATGCCCACTGTGTTTCCTCTGACAGCAGTGGTCGATCAAGAGGCTATTAAGTTGGCGTTGCTGCTAGCGGCAGTCGATCCCAAGCTGGGCGGTGTGGTCATTGCGGGACGTCGAGGTACGGCTAAGTCAGTCATGGCAAGGGCGATTCACCAGTTATTGCCACCGATTGAGGTCATCGAGGGCTCTTGTTGTAATGCGGATCCCACCGATCCACTCCTGTGGGATGACGAAACGTTGGATCGATTGGGTTCGGAACCCCGAGAGTTGGACGAGTTGCCCACCAAGGTGATTCCCGCCCCTTTTGTACAGATTCCGCTGGGGGTGACAGAGGATCGCTTGCTGGGTTCTGTGGATGTAGCGAAGTCGATTCAAGCGGGGGAAACAGTGTTTCAGCCGGGACTGCTGGCCGAGTCCAACCGGGGGGTACTGTATATCGATGAAATCAACTTGCTGGAGGATCAGGCCAGCAATCTACTATTGTCGGCGCTGACAGAGCAGCGCAATCAAATTGAGCGCGAGGGGATCAGCTTTCAACATCCCTGCACGCCCCTGTTAATCGCGACTTACAACCCAGAAGAGGGGCCGTTGCGAGACCACTTACTGGATCGGATTGCGATCGCCCTCTCGGCTGATCAAACACTCTCGCTCGAAAATCGCGTTGGTGTGGTCGATCAGTTCACTCGCTTTTCTAACGACCCAGAAGCCTTCTTGGCGGAATATGCCGAAGAGATCGAAGCGTTGAAAACGCAGATTATTTTGGCGCGGGAATGGCTCAAAGACGTGACCATTAACCGTGAGCAGGTGCAGTATCTAGTTACCGAAGCGCTGCGTGGCGGCGTGCAGGGACATCGGGCAGAATTGTTTGCTGTGCGGGTTGCTAAGGCCCATGCGGCACTGGATGGGCGCGCCGCAGTAACAGCGGAAGATCTGCGAGTCGCGGTGGAGCTAGTGATTTTGCCACGAGCCGTGCAAATGCCACCGCCAGAAGATGATCAGCAGCCACCACCGCCGCCGCCACCTCAAAATCAGGATGAGGATGATCAGCCCGAAGATTCTCAAGATGACGACAACGATGACTCTGAGGATGATCAGGACGAGGACGACGAGCAGACCGAAGAGCCGCCCCCGAGTCTGCCAGAAGAATTTGTATTTGATCCCGAAGGGGTCATGATTGACCCGTCGTTGCTGATGTTTGCGCAATCGCTGACTCAGCAGGGCAAATCGGGGAGTCAGAGCCTGGTGATTTCCGAAGATCGAGGGCGCTACATTAAGCCCATGTTGCCCCAAGGGCCGGTGCGGCGGATTGCGGTGGATGCCACCTTGCGAGCGGCGGCCCCTTACCAAAAATCGCGCCGGGCGCGGGAACCTCATCGTAAGGTCATCGTTGAGCAAGGGGATATGCGGGCGAAGAAGTTGGCCCGCCGCGCAGGTTCCCTGATTGTCTTTGTAGTCGATGCGTCCGGCTCCATGGCGTTGAACCGGATGCAATCAGCCAAGGGGGCCGTGCTGCAGCTGCTGAATGATGCGTATCAAAACCGGGATGAGGTGGCGCTGATTCCCTTTCGCGGGGAACAGGCAGAAGTATTGCTACCGCCCACGCGCTCGATCTCGATGGCGCGACGGCGGTTGGAACGA
>CAZFWL010000396.1:3861-4081 GCA_964522775.1 uncultured Halomicronema sp. | reverse complement strand
TTGACATGCGGTAGGCGTAGGAACCGCGGGAGGTGTTGTCTTCGAGCGAGCCCATGCGACTGGTCATGATGATCACTTTGCCGCCCGCGACGACACACGGCAGTAGGGCTTGGGTCAACCGCAAAGTGCCGATTGCATTCACTTCAAACTGGCGGCGAATGCTTTCAAAATCTAGATTCGCCAGGCTGATGCGTTCCACAATGGCGGCATTATTAATCAG
>CAZFWL010000396.1:0-3834 GCA_964522775.1 uncultured Halomicronema sp. | reverse complement strand
GCTGCGCCACTGAGTCTGCCGAGGTGATTTCTACCCCTGTTTCAACTCGCACCCCCAGCGCATCTAACTCGTCACCACTAGAGCGACACACGGCAATCACGTCGTCGCCCCGCTGCTGTAGCTGGCGGCAATATTCCAACCCGATGCCCCGGTTGGCTCCAGTGACTAAATACGTGGCCATGCGATCGCTGTCCTCACCTATCAACATCAATGTGAATCAACTTACCTTGCGCCGGAGCTTTGCGGCAGCGGACTTTTGATAGAGACTCTGCGGCAAATAGGGATTCTGTTTCATTCTGCGAAAGAGACCGACCGATTCAAGCTCTCTCATTAAGCATCTACCTACTCAACCCTGGCGACTGGGGATGCTGTTTCTCATGAATTGCCTAACCCCAAAGGTGGCCAAACCAGATGCCCAATTCTGCGCAGACCAAACCCAAGCCAGCACTGCCCAGCCAATACAAAAGTGCCTTGAGTCGCTGCTGGCTGCTGAACAGCTTGAACGTATCCAGCATGTAGGTGGAAAAAGTGGTGTAGGCCCCCAGGAAGCCTGTCATGATCAGCTTTTGCCAGAAGTCCGAGAGCCCCCAGAGTGGGACAAGCGTCGCGACCCAGCCAATGGCAAAGGCGCCAGTCAGGTTTACAAACAACGTGCCATAGGGGAAGCGATCGCCTGCTCGCTGCAACCAATAAAGCGACAGATAATAGCGACTCAGGGCTCCCCCGACCGCGCCAATACTAATCGCGATGGGCGTCCAATCCACAGTAGCTTACTCAGTGATGCGACCGGACAGGGGCGAACTGGCGCTGGCGTAAGCTTTGACGGGAATGCGACCGGAGGTGTAGGCCAGGCGACCCGCGATCGCGGCCATGCCCATGGCTTGCCCCATCACGACCGGATTTTGGGCTTTGGCGATCGCAGTGTTGATCAACAGCGCATCCGCGCCCATTTCCATGGCGGTGGCGGCCTCGCTGGGGGTGCCAATCCCCGCATCCACGACCACCGGCACATTGGCATTTTCGATAATGATCTGGATATTGGCGGTATTGCGAATGCCTTGCCCGGAGCCAATGGGGGAACCGAGGGGCATGACCGTGACACAACCGACGTCTTCTAACCGCTTTGCTAAGAGTGGGTCGGCATTGATGTAGGGCAACACAGCAAAGCCTTCTTTCGCCAACTGTTCGGCGGCTTCCAAGGTACCGATGGGGTCGGGCAACAAGTATTTGGCGTCGGGAATCACTTCCAGCTTCACGAAATTGTTGTCTTCCTGGCCCAGCAGTTTCGCCATTTCCCGACCGAGACGGGCCACCCGCACGGCTTCCTCAGCGGTTTTGCAACCCGCAGTGTTGGGCAACATCCAAATCTTGGACCAGTCCAGAGCTTCGGCTAAGCCTTCATGTCCCGGAGCATTGGTTTGGACGCGGCGCACGGCTACGGTGACGATTTCACTGCCGCTGGCCGCGATCGCCTGCCGCATGGTTTCAAAATCGTCGTATTTGCCTGTACCCGTCATCAGCCGCGAGGTAAACTTGCGCCCGGCAATTTCTAAGGGCGTATCGTCAAACCCTTGGGGCGTGGGGGTCGGCGTAGTCGGGCTGGCCAGTAAAGTCATAGCAGGCGTCGGTAATGGAACGGGGAGAGCGGGCGTTGAGCGTTCAAAGCGTTGCCAGGTAAAGGGCGCGAGCAACGGTGTCTCACGACCCAGAATGTAGTCTGACACAATCTCGGCGGTGATTGGCATCAGCAAAATGCCGTTGCGGTGGTGACCGGTGGCGAGGGTCAAGTTTTGGCAACTGCTAGGGCCGAGAATCGGCGCTTCATCGGGGGTAGTGGGACGAAATCCCCACCAGGTTTCCTGCACCGGAAAGTCGCGCAAGGGGGGGTACAACTCCACTGCTTTTTGAAACAGGTGGGCCAGGCCCGCTGCGGTAATGCCGGGGGTAAAGCCCACATCTTCGCAGGTAGCACCGAGCACGATGCGGCCATTGCGCCGGGGCACGATGTAAATCTTGTCTTCGCCAAAGAGGACGCGCTTGAGCGGCTGCGATGGGGCCGCGTCGGGGGGCACTTGCACGGCGGCCATTTGCCCTTTCAGCGGCGTCACGGGAATGGGCAGGAGATCATTGCTCCAGGCTCCCGTCGCCAGGACATAGTGATCGGCCCGATAGTTGCCCGCCGTGGTTTGCACTTGTTCCACTCGGCCCGATCGCTGCACGAACCCCTGCACTTCAACGCCTTCTTGAATGTCGACCCCGGCTTCTCGGGCGGCGGTGAGGAGCACCTGGGAGAGGGCACGCGGGTCCACCTGGCCCTCTTCGGCATACCACCAGGCCCCGGCGAGGTCGGTGGGTAAACCGGGCTGATAGTGGGCCAGTTGGGCGGCATCCAGCCAGCGGCCTTGGGTGTGCGGACGATCGCTCACGTTGGCGGGACGCTGCCAGCGCGGGGCGAGAATGCCGCTGGGCCAGTAACTCACCGATTGCCCGGTGAGGGATTCCAGCTTTTGCACCCAATCGGGATAGCGCTGCAAACTTTGCCGACACAACTCCAACAGGGGGCCGGGGGGCAGGTCTTCGGCACCGGGGGCCAACATGCCCGCTGCGACATGGCTCGCCCCTTCGAGAAAGTTGCGGCTGAGCACCGTCACCGACAGGGAGGCTTGCCGCAACTTGAGGGCGATCGCTAGGCCCATCACACCGCCGCCCACAATTAGGACATCTGGAGTCCCCGTCATGCCTTTCGCCCACCTCAAATTATTTGTCAGCTTTTTGATCCTAAACGAACTAAGGCGATCGCGACGGGTGAAGCGATCAGTTTGAGCCTGCTGCAAAAAATGTGGATAAAATCGGGCAGACAAGCGATCGGAGACGCTGACGACGGTGAGTAACAAAGCATATGCAGCCGCTGAGGAAAAGATTGCCAAAGCGCTACGGACCGGGGCAACAGAACTCGACCTGAGTTGCGATTGGAGCACCGATGACTCAGAAAAACTCACCGAGCTACCGGAGTCGCTAGTTCAGCTCACCCAATTGCAATCGCTGAACCTCTCTAACAACAAACTGACGGCGCTGCCAGAGTCGGTGGGCCAGCTCTCACAGTTGAGATCGCTGAGCCTCTCCAACAACCAACTGACAGCGCTGCCAGAGTCGCTGAGCCAGCTCAAACAGTTGCAGAGGCTCAACATTCAACGCAATCAATTGACGACGCTACCGGAGTCACTGGGTCAGCTCAAGAAGCTAAGAGACTTATTGCTCTACAACAACCGACTCAAAACGTTACCCGGATCGATCTGCACATTGCACACTCTTACTCGGTTGGGAATCGCCGGCAACAACATATCAGAGTTTCCAGATTCACTAAGTAATCTTTCACTTCTTGAAGTGCTCGTCTTAGGCCAAGGTGAGGGCAATCCAATCAGTCAGCTTCCTTTCTTTATTTTGCACTTGAACAATCTCAAATGGCTTTACGCAGAGAGTTGCAACTTAGAAAACATTCCAGTCAGGCTTTTACATCTTGAGAAGCTGAATCGACTGGAGCTCGATGGCAACCCACTTACCCCTGAACTCGCTGCCGCATATGAGCAGGGAATTGACGCTGTTAAAGCCTATCTGAGGGAGCAGGTCAAAGGTACGCGCCAGCGATACGAGGCCAAGTTGCTAATTCTAGGTGATGGGAACGAGGGCAAAACCTGTGTCTCCCGAGCACTAAGGGGCCTGCCGTTTAAGAAGCAAACCACCACTCGCGGCGTCGATGTCGAACCATGGACGTTCCCCCATCCCGATTTCTCGAATGACAAGACCTCCCAGATCACGCTGAATCTCTGGGACTTT
>CAZFWL010000395.1:0-4109 GCA_964522775.1 uncultured Halomicronema sp. | reverse complement strand
GCCTCTTCGTCGTATTGATGCGTCTCCAAGTACATACCGGCTGCCTGAGCCGGCTGCCACCATGTTTCGTCATTCTGCACAAAGTCGGACTGCAGGTTGCTGTAAGCAACGTTAAAACCATCGCGGTTGGTGATGAATATTTCTGCGAGGTCATTTTGCTCGGCGACCTGTTGCAGATAAGTGTTCAGGCTCGCGTTGGGCTGAACCGCCTTTTCACTGCCGTAATATGTTTCCAAACTTTCAATCGGAATCTGTGTCAGGTTTTTCTCAGCGACCTCTTGATCGGCTGACTGCAAAGCCTGCTGCAATAAGGGATTGACCCCGACTGTTGCCGCATTTCTGTCCAATTCTCGAACAAAGTTGGCGCTCAGCTCACCGGCAATGAAGGATTCGTCCTTCAACAAGGTTTCTTTCTCTTCCTGAATTCTTTCCCGGCTAATTTGATAGTCGAAGGCACTCACCAGAGCCAGCGGCAATAGGGTGGTCGGCAATAGCGTCAGCAGCAGGCGGCTACGCAAGGTTCGGACTTTTTTAGTCTCTCCGGACTTGGCCAAGGGGTCGGTGTCAGGCTCTGGGCTGGGCTCTGGCTGAGACTCTGGCTGGGGATTGCGGTTCTTCATCCGGGCGAGCAGCGATCGCCGGGGGGCAGCGGCTTCGTTGTTTTCTTCAGGAGATTGAGCGTAAGGGAAGCTTTGGGTAGTAGTCATGGATCGAGTCCTCTGTAGATCGAAAATGTCAATGCGTGAAAAGCCGGATGAAGAAAATCTGAACAGCTCAAAATGACCGCCCTAACCGCTGCCCTCGGGGAGTCTCGGAGGCGATGTGGTGGGTTCAGATATCGATAATGGATTGTCCTGCCCCCAGTGATGGCCATCGCTGGATCGGCTCGACCATCGGGACAGATTCAAAAATGGATAACCGACGGGCAGCTGCTTTGATGGCAGTCAATCGCGGGTGAATTAGAACAGTGCCTAGGCGGCTTGCAACGCCGGAGCATTCGCGATCGCCCTCACATCGAGAATCGGCAACCGCTGTCCATCAACCACTGCCTGCCCGCGCAGAAAAGTCGCCAGTTCGCCCGCAACATCTTCCACCGAGGACTGCACATCGTCAGCTGCCAAGCGGATAATGCCATGAATGTTCTGAACGGCGAGTCCCAGATAGCTAGAGTCTGGAGACGTTTATGGGGTCTGAACAACGACCACCGAATAATATTGACCGCGCGCCACCGGCAGGGCGCGCTTCATGAGTAAAGCCAGATCGACCAAACCTAAGACTTGGTTGCGAGCATTCATCAAGCCCAATATGCAAGTCGGCATATTAGGAATGGGGGTCACGCTATGGATCGACGTCTGCATCGACTCACGAATATCTTCCAGGGCAATCAAGGCCGAATTATGGGCATCCAGATCAACCTTGAGATAGCGATCGCCGGTGGGCAAATGAGCGTCAAACAATTGCGGTAGTAACTGCTGCAACCGCTGAGTTGATTTAGCCGGTGGGGTCGGGGTATCTAACATAGATTTAATTCATTGCTGACTTAACAGCGTCGAGTAATTGAGCCTGATTGCAGGGCTTTACCAAGTAGGAAACAATGCCCTGCTTTTTCGCCCAAGCCTGGTCAACCTGACTATCTTTAGTGGTGCAAGCGATGACCGGAATGCCCGCCGTCTCTGGCGACTTTTTCAGCTTTCGACATAGCTCTAAGCCGCTCATGTCAGGCATGACCAAATCCGTCACAATCACATCAGGCATGGCCGCCTTGGCCTTATCTAAGGCATCCGAGCCATTGATAGCAGTGGCGACTTGGTACCCCCCCTGGGAGAGAAATCCACTAATCAATTGCAGTTCGGATTGTAAATCATCAACCACCAGTACCTTACTCATGTTTTTCTCCTTATAACTTGATTAAAACGACTACATTTACCGACTCAAATGTCGGGATAGACTCCTGATAATGACTGCCATCGGAAGCCTATCCGGGCATTTGCAAACGGAAAACAAACTTTTCCAAGGCATCAAACTAGGGGATTTAATTAACCCCACTCAGCCCTACTTCAGATATTTCTCGACAACATTGAGCAAGCTGCCACGGGTAAATGGCTTAACCAAATAATCAGTGGCACCCGTCATTTTGGCACGAGCTTTATCAATTAGGCCGGAGCGCCCTGTCACCATGATGATGGGGGTTTCTCTCAACGTGACGCTATTGCGTAATAAGCTGCACAATTTATAGCCATTAATTTCAGGCATGGTGATATCCATCAAAACCAAATCTGGCTTGAGTCGAAACAGTATAGTGGCCGCTTTGACCGGATTTTCGATTCGGGTAACGTCGTATTCGCTGTGGTCTAGAAAGCGGTGAATCTCATCTAGAATCGTTGGACTATCATCCACACAAGCAACTTTGAAGGTTTTAATTAAGGGTTTCGCTTGTGCTGATTGAGAGGGTGGCTGCGGAATTGTGGGTAAGTCAAGATAGGGGCTTTGGGGATTGCGCAGATAAATATTTCCCCGTTGAATATAGGGATAAAGCAACTTGGCCACCTTGAGCTCATCTTGATTGATCAGCAGAGCAATTTGCCGAATGCTCATGCCGCGCAAGAGTTTGCCAAGCTTACGAAGCTCCGTCGATTCCTCATTCTCAGCATTCTGCGCAAAGAGATAGGGGCGCTGGTGGGGTGACTTAATCAGTGTCCCCATTTGTTGCCAGACTCGCATTCTTTGCTGAAATGCCTGAAGCGTATCTTCCAGGTCTAAGCTGGAATCAATCGTCGCTTCATTTATCGATGTTGGCGTTTCTTCAATCCACTGAAAATGGGCTTCAGTGAGCCACAAAAAACTTTCGATCGCCTCTTTCGTTAAGTTTTCGAGCAGTTGCCTTCTTTGCAAATCGTTCAGGAAACCTTGCTCATGAAACCATTTTATTGCCGGATTATGAGGGCCTAACTGCAGCCAGCTTTGCGATTGAGTGGCTAAGCCTGTTTGCCCTAAGGACTGCTTTGCTGCTTTGAAATTATTCAAACTGACACAGCGAAAATGATAGTCCAGTGTGGGCAAAGCTTGAAATGAACTTGATGCATAAATCAGTTTTTGATTATGCAGATAGATATCCCAACTCACGCCGTTACTCAAGAATCTTAAGCATCCACTTTCACGCTCTTGAGCCACTTGCTTGAGTGTTTCAACCGGGTTGTTTGATAGAGTCGTCGCCGCAGTAGAAACTTCGGGGGGGAAAGTGATTTCAGAAAGAGGCATATTTGCGATATTTCATAGTGACGTTCCAGGCATCATTAATATACTCAGGCAAATGTGACAGGAACGTGACGGCGAGGTGTTTTTGGCCTCTTTTTTAAAAAGTTCCGTACTTTTACCGACCACATACCAATGTCAAAACTGTCTCAAAAAAGTTCTCTATTGAGTCTCGATATCTATGAAATCTGTGTGGTGAAGGGGTTCACCTGCTCCCCTGTGCCCAATATAGGAGGAAGATTTAGGAGGTGCGGAGATGAATTAAAAAATGGGGGTGTGCTCGACGTGAAGACATTCAAACTTGATCAAAGCGTTCAAAAGTTGGTTTCTCAAACTCTTTGAACTTGAAAATATTCTCGATCAAATACCGTTGACAACTTTAACTATTTAACCTGTCCTGGACTAGGTTAAGTAGAATTTCGTAGTTAAAATCTTGCACTTTTTGCTTAAGCGAATGAGCCAGCCCCGCTTGCTCAGCAGGGAGTTGATCAATAAGGGCAAACATCTGCTCTTGGTTCAGGTGCATGATGGCGGTCTGGAACTGCTGTAGCCAAGCCAGCGGTAAAGTTTGGAAACTTTCGCTGGTCAACTGTAACGGCACAGTGGTTGTACTCGTTTGCGGCGACGCAGCGTTATCTGTGACATAGAGATAGCGCACGCCCAGATGCCGAGCGATCGCTTCTGTAATGGTGGTTTCTTGGATGGGTTTGCAGACATGGTCATCGAAGCCCAATTCGATCAGCTCCGATAATTTGTCTTCAAAGACGTCGGCGGTCAGGGTAATGATTTTAGTCGGGGGGGTAGTTGCTGGGCGCGATCGCTCTAGGCGACGAATCGCTTGAGTAGCTTCACGCCCA
>CAZFWL010000394.1:0-4118 GCA_964522775.1 uncultured Halomicronema sp. | reverse complement strand
CTCGCCTATGATGTGTCGGCTTTTTATCCTACCCGGCTTAGTGACTCGCAGTTTGTCGCCCATATGGGCACCGCACCGGAAAATCAGGCAATCGCCCTGCAAGGACTCCGGCACGAAATCGAACGCCTCAGCCAGGAACCGCTCACCAAAGACGAACTAGAGGCGACTAAAAACAAGTTGCTCGGCCAATATGCCCTGGGCAAACAAACCAACGCCCAGCTCGGTCAACTGCTGGGCTGGTATGAAGTGCTGGGCCTCGGGGTTGAGTTTGACCAAATCTTTCAAGACACCATTCGCGCAGTCACTGCCGACCAGGCGCTAGCCGTTGCTGATCGCTACTTCCGCGATCCTTTTACCGTTGTGCTGGGGCCAGATCCCGCCGCAATGTAAACGCGGCCATTACATGGAGCGTAACAGCCCATGACGAGATCGCACTCCGACCCCAATGCATAGGTAGGGTTGTTTATGGCCATGAACGGGGAGATCCCAAAACCCTGATCAGGTGCAAGGGGTGGAACGGCCGTCCCCCCCTGCAGATGTGATGCTTCAAGGACTCAATAAATTCACCACGAGACCCGTGGGATCAGGCAGCCAAATCAGGAAAGGTCTCCTGAACGGCAGGGTACACAATTTTTCCGGCCTTTACGTTCAGTCCTTGGGCGAGGGCGGCATCCTGGTTTAACGCCGCCAAACCCTGATTCGCCAGCTTCATCACATAGGGGAAGGTACAGTTATTCAATGCTTGAGTCGCCGTCCAGGGTGCGGCTCCGGGCATGTTGGGCACCCCAAAATGTACGACCCCCGATTCCACATAAGTGGGTTGGCTATGGGAGGTGGGCCGCAAGGTTTCAATACAGCCACCCTGATCCACCGCCACGTCAATAATCACGGAACCGGGTTTCATCTTGGCGACGAGGGCTTTATTCACCAAGGTTGGAGCCTTACGGCCAGGGACGAGAACGGCCCCGATGACCAAATCGGCTTGCGGTACGACATTTTCAATTTGAGTAGCGTTGCTATACAACAGTTCGACTCGCGAGCCAAAAATGGTTTCCAAGTAAGAGAGGCGATCTACACTGATATCCAGGATTTGCACCTGGGCTCCCATACCGACAGCAATGCGGGCGGCCTCAGTCCCCACAATACCGCCACCAAGGACGGTGACGCGCCCGGCGGGTACACCCGGTACACCGCCGAGCAAGACGCCGCGTCCGCCCTGTTGCTTTTCTAAATAGCGCGCGCCAAACTGCACGGACAGCCGTCCGGCGATGATGCTCATGGGGGTAAGTAACGGTAGCCGACCATCAGCAGTCATCACGGTTTCGTAAGCGATCGCGCTGATGCCGCTCTCGATCAACGCCTTGGTGAGCTCACGTTCCGCCGCTAGGTGCAGGTAAGTAAACAGCAGCAAATCGGGCCGAAAATATTGATATTCTGACGGCTGGGGTTCCTTCACCTTGACGACCATATCTTGGGACCAGGCAGTAGCACCATCCGCAACGATTTTTCCACCGACCGCATGGTACTCCTCATCGATAAAGCCAGCGCCTTTCCCTGCACCAGTTTCAATAAAAACTTCGTGCCCTTGGCGACACAGGGCTTGCACACTAGCCGGTGTCAGGCCCACTCGAAATTCCTGATCTTTGATTTCCTTCGGCAAACCAATTTTCATAAAACAGCACACCTTGTGATTTGCTTGCAGTTATTGAGCTTATACCGTTGTGTTGGCCTGACTTGTCCTGATGCTTACTTTTGGCTGACTCTGGCACTCGACTTCGGTTGGATTGTTTAAGTGCGTGCCATCCCCAGCATCAGTCAGCTGGTGGCTGAAAGCCTAGAAACAACATATTCTCCATCAGACTTGCAGAGCACCTGCATTTCCGAACTCACTCGGTTTGCTGTAGGCAGACCTGAAAGCCTTGAGCCAGAACCCCAAGGAAGGTGTCATGAAGGTGTGGGTGAGGGCTTGAGGCGGCGGACCATTGAAAATAGAAGGGGTCGCATCATCGGCGGAAAGGCTGCAATGAGTTGACCAATTTTTGCTTTTGGAGCGGAGTAAGCTTTGCCCTGCTGCAAGAGGGCTTTACCCTCGGCGGTTTCTCCCGCTTCGACCAGTCTCAAACCCAACAGTAGCTGCGTTTCTTGCAGGCGGCGCTGGCGCAGAGTTTCCAGTTCAGCATCAGTAAACTCATAGAGATTGAGGTACTGCATCTTGTCACGCAGGTAGGGAATGGCGCGGCCGATACCTTGCTGCTCAGGGTGAAAACGGTATTCCATCAGCCGTTCGGGCAAATAATAGGCTTGCTTGCCTGCTAACGCGAGGCGTACGAGCAGATCGTTGTCTTCGCAATTTTGCAGGTTGGGGCGCATGTAACTGACTTCATCCAACACACGCTTACGAAACAGCGTGGCTCCAATTTGCAAACACTGTTGATCAAAGGTGCAGGCGGTAAGGTTGGCAACGGGACCAGCAGGGAGGGTGGTGCGGCCCCATTTAGCAGAGTTCTGATCCGTGAGGGCGGGCTCCCGCTGACTCTCGCTGTTGATGACCCAGTGATCGGTGCTAACAAAATCAATCTCGGGGTGCTGTTCCAAAATGGCGGCGGTCTGAGCTAAAAAGTCGGGGGTCAGGCGGTCGTCGTCGTCAAACTTGATGAAGTATTCGCCTTGGGCAGCCTGGTAGCCAGAGATCATATTGTTGCTTTTGCCAATGTTTTCGACATGGCGTAGGTAGCGAATGCGCTCGTCCGTCAACCCCGCCATAAACTCGGGGGTGGTGTCCTTGGAGCCGTCGTCGCAAACGAGAATTTCCCAGTCGGTGAAGGTTTGCTGCTGCACGCTGGCGATCGCCTCAGCCAGATAATGCACGCGGTTGTAGGTGGGAATGCAAACACTAACCTTGACCATAGGACTTTTGAAGAGAGGATGAACTCAACGCAGCAGGGTACGCCGCCTCTAATTTGACGGCTTTGCCTAACTGTAAATTGCCCAGCCCACTGACCGAACCCACCATTACGCCCCGTGATTTTTCGGAGCATGCGTATCGGTATCGGATGGCGGCGGGCATACTAGCGGCGTCTGGATGATCAGAAACGTGGTCGGCGATCGCGGCCTTTCTCAACAGACGATTAACTGCCTGGTTGCCCCGAGCTCGCTTATGAAAATTTTGATAGTGTCGGCCACGTTCCCCTATCCCCCCACTCGTGGTGGGACGCAGGTGCGTACGTTTAATTTGCTCAGAGCGCTGCAAGGGCACGAAGTCACTTTAGTAACTCACGTAGATGACACGATTCTGGCGGCGGATATTGAAGCGCTGAGTCAGTATGTTCATCTGCTCAAGGTGTTTCCCAAGCCACAGGGGGCGGGACGTGGGGGCGTCATTGGCAAGGGAATGCGGTTTGGTAGGTTTTTGGTGCAGGGGACGCCGCCGAGCGTGAGTGCCAACTTTTCACCTGAGATGTTGGCGTGGATTGAAGATCTCGTCACTCGCGAGTCTTTTGATGCACTGACGGCAGAGCACTGTGTAAATGAGTGTTATGTATCTCCAACAGTGCAGTCTCAGGTACCGAAACGCATCGTCAATATTCACAGCTCGGTTTATGGAACGTGCCTGCAGCAGTTAGCCTCAGGTACGGCAGAAAAGCCGGGGCGAGATCGCCTTAACCTCTCTCTCCTCAAACGATACGAGCAGCAGTATTGCCAGAAATTCACGGATCTGGTGGTGACCACACCCGACGATGCCCAACAAATGCGAGCACTCTGTCCCCAGCGTCCGGTGCACATTGTGACGAACGGCGTAGATCTGGAGATATTTCCTTTGCGGTCAGGAGATCCGGGAGGGCATCACTTGGTCTTTATCGGGGCCATGGATAACCTGCCTAACCTTGACGCCGCAACCTTTTTGGCGCAGGAAATTTTTCCCTACATACGGCAGCAATATCCGCTGGCCAAGCTCTCGCTGGTGGGGTCGCGCCCAACAGCAGAAGTGCAGGCGCTTAAAGCTTTGCCAGGGGTTGAGGTAACCGGTCGTGTGCCCTCAATGGTCGATTTTTTGCACTTAGGAACGGTGTGTGTCATTCCCATGCGGGCAGGCTACGGCATCAAAAATAAGACGTTGG
>CAZFWL010000393.1:0-4120 GCA_964522775.1 uncultured Halomicronema sp. | reverse complement strand
ACTTCCCAATGAGTTCTTCTACGGGCCAATCAATCATGGCCGCCGCTGCCGGATTTACAAAGGTGACATTACCGTTTAGATCGAGCCCATAAACCCCTTCGCCCACCGCATTCAAAATCAGTTGGTGTTGGCGGCGTAACTGTTCTAATTCTTGCTCAACCAGCGGCGATGACGGCGATCTCTCAACCATCGGTAGACGCTCAGGCGTGTACTTATCAACCATCAACAAAAATTGCGCTAGCTATACAAAACCGTAGTCTTAGGAGCTCGTAAGCTGCCAGTGTGTATTCCTTGCCCGCTTGGGAATGTAGTCTAGGCTACTACAGCTAAACGTCTAACAGCCTACTAAAAGGAGATATAAATATTGGGCTTGTAACTTTAATTATTTCTTTCACGAAAAGCATATCGCTCAGTTGTCTTTTGTAAACGCAAAACGGTCTGTGTGCGCTTACTGTCCATAATTGCTTACTTTAAAAACCAACCTATGGATAATTCCTTGAGCATTGCTACGGACTGAGGAAATATCTCCAGAGACCGCATCAGCAGAAGCAGAATGAAAACCGTCCTCGTCATTGAAGATGAGCAGCAAACGCGCAATGTCTTCGTCAAGTGTTTGACGTTTGAAGGCTTTCAAGCCTACGGCGCCAGTAATGGTTCAGAAGGCATTCAATTAGCGCAAACTTGTCATCCTGATCTAGTCGTTTGCGACATTATGATGCCCGATATGGATGGCTATTCAGTGCTCTCCATGCTGAGGAGATCGCCCATTACGGCAGCAGTCCCTTTGATTTTTTTGACGGCAAAGGTGACGATGGCTGACCTGCGTCGCGGGATGGAATTGGGGGCTGACGATTACCTCACCAAGCCCTGCACCGTTGAGCAATTCCTATCGGTGATTACGTCACGGCTCAAGCGTCATGCTGAGATTGCGACGGCGATCCAATCTCAGGCTTCCTCAGAAACAGAGAAGGATAGCCAGCCGACGCGATCGCAATATCCAGAAAATGACGATGCTTTTTTCCCCGACTGTCCTAAACTAGCGCGTGTCTTTCAATTCATTGAAGCGCACTATTCTGATGCGATTAATTTGAGCGATGTTGCCAAAGAAGTTGGGTATTCTCCAGCTTATTTAACTAATCTTGTACAAGAAGAAACTGGCTTGACTATTAAGCGCTGGATTATTGAGCGCCGTATGGCTCAAGCTCGCATTTATCTCAAGAGTTCAAGTCAATCAATTAGGCAAATTGCCACACAAGTTGGTTACAACGATTCTAGTTATTTCACGCGGCAATTTCGCCAGTTTCACGGTGTCTCGCCACAGGTATGGCGACAATCATCGTTAACAGACTGAAATGATTATTCATCTCGCTAAAAGAATGAAGCTGATAACTTCTGTATCGGTGATGACGGTTTTTGGGCTTTTTTCTTCGTTTCAAAAAGTCCTAAAGAAAATCCCACGTTGTCCCAAAAAAGATCCAGTGTTTTATTGAGGCTGAGCTGGTAAAGTTCACATTAATATGCGTGCCAGCTCCCACGCTTTTGGCGTTTGGATGGGTTGTTCAATAGGTATAGGTAGGCAGCAAATATGGTTTTTGGTTCAGCGACACAGACCACACAGAGATGGGATAACCTCACTAGCTTTCGCGGTGAGCTCTCTGATTTAGATATTGCATGCATCCTTTGTGGGGGTACGCACTCCACAATGGACCACTGGGAATTTATTCAAACGATGCCCAAAGACCCAGTCGACATGGTGGATGACTTGGTCAAGATGGGTGTCTACAAGCAGAATCAGTTGCGAGCTGCTGAAGGCGTCAATGCCTACGAATTGCGTAAAGCGCTCTTCCTGAAGCGAGTCGGTCGTGGTGATGCGCGCCGTGAGCGTCTGATTTTGGGCCTTTGTGAGCAGGCCGGTGGTTTGGATAATGCTTTGGCAGCCGCCTTTGGCCCTCAAGCCGGCTTGTTCTTTAACGACTCCATTCGCAACAGCGGCGCAACTCGTCGTGAGTTCATGCGCAACATGGCGGTGGGTGCGGCTCTCGTGACCCTCGCTGGTTGTGGCGGTGGTGGCGGCAGCGAACCGGTGGCTGAGGATGATGCCGAGCCCGTCGATACCTCTGGTTTGGAGAAAACCGATCTGCAAATCGGCTTTATTCCCATTACCTGCGCTTCGCCCATCATCATGTCCGAGCCCCTCGGGTTCTACGAGAAGCATGGTCTGAATGCCACAGTAGTGAAGATGCCGAGCTGGGGTGCTGTGCGTGACTCCGCGATCGCCGGTGAGCTGGACGCTTACCACATGCTGGCTCCCATGCCGATTGCGATGACCTTGGGATTGGGTTCCGCTTCCTTCGGCGTCAAGCTGGCCAGTATCGAAAACATTAACGGTCAGGCGATCACGGTGGCCAACCGTCATAAGGGCAACATCAATGGCCCTGCTGACTTCAAGGGCTTTACCTTCGGTGTGCCGTTCCCGTATTCCATGCACAACCTACTGCTGCGTTACTACTTGGCGACGGGCGGCATTGATCCTGATGTGGATGTGCAAATTCGTCCGGTTCCACCGCCAGACAGCATTGCTCAGATGGTGGCCGGTGATATCGACGCTTATCTCATGCCGGATCCGTTCAACCAGCGAGCGGTTTATGAAGAGGTGGGCTTCATCCACCTGATCACGAAAGATCTGTGGCCTGGTCACCCTTGCTGCGCGTTTGCTGCGAGCGATGAGTGGATCGATTCTAATCCCAACACTTTCCGCGCTTTGAATAAGGCCATTGTGGAAGCGACGGGGTATGCGAGTGATCCGGCGAATCGGGTAGAGATTGCTGAGGCGATTTCTGAACGGGCTTTCTTAAACCAGCCGACTGAAGTTGTCGAGGCTGTGTTGACGGGCAATTACGATGATGGCAACGGCAACACCATGAGCGTGCCGGATCGGATTGACTTTGATCCGTATCCTTGGCAGAGCTTTGCTAACTGGATTTCTTCTCAGCTGGTGCGCTGGGATCTGCAGGGTGATGGTAAGGCTGCTCAAGTCATTCCTGAACAGGGATATGACACTGTCGGACAGGAAATCTTCTTGACCGATTTGGCCCGTGAACTAGCGGAAGAGCTGGGCCAAGCTCCCCCAGATGAGATTTATCGGGTTGAGGAACTCGCCTTCGATACCTTTGACCCGGCTGATCCAGAAGGTTACGTACAACAGCAAATTGACGAGTACGGCGTCTAGCACTGTTGGTTAGGAGGTATGAGGTATGACCGTTAGCGACACGAATACAAATCTTCCCTCCTATTACGGAGGGGAGAAAGAATCCCTCTTCTTTACGGAGGGGGTGAGGGCATTCTTGCTCTTTGTCGGCTCTTTAATTGCTTTTCTGCTGTTTTGGGAAATTGGCGCTCGGGCCGACTGGTTTGCCAAGGGGATGCCTACAGCTTCTGAAACGCTGAAGGAGCTGTGGTGGTGGCTAACTCATCCGTTCTTTAATAACGGTCCGAATGACTTAGGCATTGGCTGGAATTTGCTGATTAGCCTGCGTCGCGTCGCAATCGGCTATCTGCTGGCTTCGATCGTCGCTGTCCCATTGGGAATTTTGATGGGTATTTCGTCCATTGCTCGAATGGGTTTTAACCCCTACGTGCAATTGTTGAAGCCCATTTCACCCCTGGCGTGGTTGCCCTTAGGACTGTATGTCTTTCGGGATTCTGAGGTAACTGGAGTCTTTATCATTTTCATCTCCAGTATCTGGCCGACCCTGATCAATACGTCTTTTGGCGTGGCGAACGTCGATCAAGATTATCTCGATGTGGCCCAGACGCTGGGTGCTTCTCGATTACGCACAATCTTCAAGGTCATCATTCCAGCGGCGTTACCGAACATTGTTTCGGGTCTCCGCATCAGCATGGGCATTGCTTGGCTGGTGATTGTGGCCGCAGAAATGCTCTTAGGAACAGGACTGGGCTATTTCATCTGGAATGAATGGAATAACCTCTATATTCCGAATATTCTGGTTGCCATCTTCATCATTGGCCTTGTCGGCCTCATTCTAGACAGCATCTTTGCTGCGGTAGAAAGATTTGTCGTATTTGGTCGAAACTCGTGAGTGTAGCACCCGTGAATTCA
>CAZFWL010000392.1:0-4126 GCA_964522775.1 uncultured Halomicronema sp. | reverse complement strand
AGAAAACTGAGGACTGCATTCAGCCAGGACTCAGATGTTCCTGACCTTGGCTTTGTAAGCACTGTAAAAACCAATCGAGTGCTTCTCGAGAACTGAAACAGAAAAACTCGGGAAGGCCGCGACATAAAAAAATCCCCTTTGCTAGTAACGGCAAAGGGGATGAAGTTGTCTAGTTAAGCTGTGCAGGAAAGAGCGAAAGCAGTCGAAAGCTTAGGCGGTGTACTTGATGCCGCGATAGGTCAGCTCAGAAGCAGGCTGCTGGCGTTGTTGGACGCTGTATTGCTTTTGCGCGTATGACTTGCCGCGGAAGATCAGGGCCTCATTTGTGGTTGTGGCGGCGATCTCGGGGGTGGGCGCTTCGTAGGTCTGGCCGAGAAAAGAGAGTTTCATGGGGGGCTCCGTATTAGGCGCGTTGTTATGGATAGAAACAGCCGCTTGCGGCCAGCTTTTTGGCACTAATGTGTGTTTTTGCTCACGGGGTGGTGTGATATGGCTTCGGAATTCGGCAAGCAAAGCCCTTTAAGACATTAGATGTTCATTCAGGCAATCGATTGCAGTTTCAATGCTGACGGTCGAGTCACACCCTACTCTCATAGTGCTGCTGCAATACCCACTAAGTTGTTACGTGCAAGAAAACAGTAGGGGTTATTGTTACAGGGATCTCCGGTTGATTTTTGTAGGCTTCGCGATGGAAAGGATTTGGACTTAGCTGTTCATGACACCTCTCAGCATTGAGTAGGCAGGCTCCAAATGAGCTTAAGCCTGGGTATCTAGAATTGAGCATGCGGCGGCATAACGTTTTCATGAACATCCAAAGATGCAAAACAGCTTATTAAGATTCCGCTGTTCACCCCGATATCCCCTAACAAGTCTGCAACTATATACCCAAGCCGCTGGGGACACTACCACCACGCTACTCAGGTATATACGCTGATCATTCAATAGTTTCTCTTGTAGAGAGCTGAGCCAGATCAGTCGTGGGTGCGAGTAACTCTGACTCAAGAAAAATACTGCGGTACGATCAGCCACTAAACATCGACGACAGCTCGATCTTCTCTTTCTCTATTTGAGGTCGTCGCGAGGAAGATGCATGCGATTAAATCTGCGACCACACTTTCTATCTCCAGCCCTGCCCGGACTCACTAGCACGGCGATCGCCCTCATCGCGATAGGGGCGGGTCCGGTTCAGGCTACCAATATCGACACTCTAGTGGCCCCTTGCTTAAACGAATTACAGCAAAATCCTCAAGCTATATCGTTTCCCATCTGCCAAGACAGCATTGACTTATTAATTGAGCTGGGCCTTCAAGATAGTGACGGCACGCCTCCGGTAAGTGGCAACCCAGCGGGCTTAGATGCCTTGCAAGAGGCCGCGACTCTTGCCGCTACCATTAGTGACCAATCGGCGCAGGTACGGATCCGCAACCATATCGGCGATCTGTATTTGCAGGTGGGGCGTTATCCCCAAGCAGTGAACCGCCATGAAAAAGCTCTCGAATTAGCTCGATCGCTCAACGACCGAAGCTTAATCGGGGAGTCGTTGAATGGGCTGGGGCGAGCAGAAACAGCCTTGGGTAGTACTCGAGCAGCGATCGACTGGCATACCGAGGCGATGGCCGCTTTTGCTGCAGTCGGTGATCAGGCTGGTGAGGCGGCGACCGGAGTAGATCTGGGTTATGCCTATCTCAAGGCGCAGCAGTTTGTTGAAGCTCGCACCAGCTTTGAAACCAGTCTCGATATATATCGCGGGCTGACGGATACTACTGGAGAAGCCAATGCGCTGTTGGGTGTGGGCGAAGCCTGGCAGGCCCAAGGCGATACTGCACAGGCGCTCGCCACTTATGAACAAGCCCTGACACTCACGGCTTACACCGATACTGTGCCTCAAAGGCAGACTGCCCTTACTCGTATCGGGGGCATCTATCATTTGCAAGGTCGCTACAGTGACGCGATCGCAGCTTATGAGCTGGCTCTGAGCTTAAGCCAGCAGCGCGAACGGCTCGCTGACGAGGCGACACTATGGCAAAATCTGGGGCTCAGTTACGTTCGTCTGGGTGATGCCACTGCGGCGATTGATGCATTGCAGCAAGCCGCTACTCTGTATGACGTGTTAGGGTATCGCGGCCTGCAAGGTGAAAGCCTGAGCAATATTGCCCAGTTGCTTCAAGAGCAAAATCAGCCAGCCATGGCGATCGCCCTCTACAAGGAATCGATTAACGTTCTCGAAGAAGTGCGAGCAGATCTGCGATTACTCCCCTTAGAGCTACAGTCGACCTTTCCGCAAACCTTTGCAGGAACTTATCGTGCGTTAGCCGATCTACTGCTGACTCAAAACCGCGTCGAAGAAGCACGACAAGTGCTCGATTTACTCAAAGTGCAGGAAATTGATGAGTACCTCAATGACGTTCCCGCACCTGACGTTGCCCCTCTCGGAGTAACCACTACTCCTGCCGAAACGCAACTGGTGAGTCTGTACGACGAGACCATTGCCCAGGGCCAAGAACTGGCGGAACTGCGCCGCATTCCCCCCAGCGATCGCACTCCACAACAGCAAAGTCGTATCGCGGCCTTAGTGAGTGCCCAGCAGTCGCAAACGGCCAATTTCAACCAATTCATCCAAAGTCCTGATGTACAGCAACTGATTCAGACCCTAAACACCACAAGTCAGGGGCAGAATCTAAATCTGCGGGACTTAAATAGCTTGCAAGATAACTTGCGCCAATTAGAGGGTGCCGTTCTCCTCTATCCCCTGATTCTGCCGGATCGGCTTAAACTTGTATTGGTTACCCCCAATTCCCCACCGCTACATCGCACCGTCAACGTCACCGCAGCTGAACTAGAGCAGACCTTGGCAGACTTTCGCCGTGCCCTGGTAGATCCCAGCAGTAATGTGCAGCCACTGGCCGAAGCGCTTTATGGTTGGTTGATTGAGCCGATCCAAACAGACCTCAATCAGGCCAATGCGCAAACGCTTTTATATGCCCCCGATGGGCCTTTGCGCTATGTGCCATTGGCGGCGTTACATGATGGCGAGCAGTGGTTCACTGAGCAGTTGCAAATTACCAACATTACCGCTGCGAGCCTGACTGATTTCGATGCGTTGCCCCCGGCAGAATACAGCGTACTGGCAGCAGCTTTTAGCGAAGGGCAGTATGAGGTGTCTTTAGGCACCCGACAAGTGAGTCTTCAAGGGCTACCTTTTGCCGGAGTTGAGGTGGCGAGCCTGACTCAAACCTTTCCTCGCTCCACCCAATTACTGAACGAAAGCTTCAGCGCCACCGCAACGATTCCTCAGATGGATGACTACTCTATCGTCCACTTAGCGACTCATGCGGAGTTTTTATCCGGGACACCGGAGAATTCTTTCATTTTGTTTGGCAATGGCGATCGCGTCACCCTGCGCGACGTTTCTACCTGGAGCCTGCCCAACGTCAATCTCATGGTGCTGAGCGCTTGCCAAACTGCTGTGGGCGGTGAACTCGGCAGCGGAGAGGAAATTTTGGGATTTGGTTATCAATTGCAGCGAGCAGGGGTGGAAAGTGCGATCGCTTCCCTCTGGTCGGTGGATGATGGGGGCACCCAAGCTCTGATGACCGCCTTTTACGAGGCGTTGCAAACCGGTCACTCGAAAACAGCCGCCATTCGCCAGGCGCAGCTCGCCCTCATCCAAAATGATCAAGACATCCTTGAGCAAACTCAACGAGGCATTGGAGTCATCGCCACTGGGGGCAGCGATCGTGGTGCCCAACTCCCCAGTTCCCTCAGTCATCCCTACTACTGGGCATCCTTTATTCTCATTGGCAATGGCCTGTAACGATAATGGGACAGTCTTTACACCGATTGCAGGAGCCCGACTTCGTCAAGGAGCACCCAATAAAAAATGCCCCTCCACCAGTAACGGTAAAGGGACATGGGCTGTCTGGTTTTTGAGCAGGAGAGGGAGTGAAAACTTTTGACTTAAGCGGTGTACTGGATGCCGCGATAGGTCATTTCCGCAGCGGGTTGTTGACGCTGATGAACGCGGTACTGCTTTTGGGCATAAGCCTGACCTCGGAAGGTCAGCGTTTCAGGGGTCTCAGTCGCTTCAATCGCAGGGTTGGCAGCTTCGTAGGACTGACCGAGGAAA
>CAZFWL010000391.1:0-4154 GCA_964522775.1 uncultured Halomicronema sp. | reverse complement strand
CGCGATGGGCACACTCATGGAGCCCGTGCCCGTCACCGGGTTGGTGGCAAACTTTTCTCCCATGCCTTTAATAGCACCGCCCCCTTTGGGCAGGGCGATCGCCGGAGGAGCCGTAAAATAGCTGCTTTCCGAGGCTGCTCCACCGACATTACCTGGGGTAGATTCCGAACCATTCATATCAAATGAGGATATGGGAGCATCCATTGCCGAAGCTCGGGTTAATCAGCAGCATTTCTCAGCCGGAACATCGCCTCAATCTTTTCTTAAATAGAAGTAGGGCGTAGACCAACTTGAAATAACAGCGTCTTTAGCGCTAAATTCCTTAACGCTAAAATAAAATCAAAAAAATTAGTTGTTTTTTACAACTACCAGAGAGACATCCGTAATGTCCCGAATGTTGGTTGTCTTGTGACAAAGCTATAAATTTTCGATCAAAAGTTTGGCATGGTTAGCTTTCTGTTGGGCACAGCAGAATAAAGGTGTTAGCACAAGGATTACGATAGGCCGCCCTGCTCGAGGCAAGGAAGTTGTCAGGACGGTGGTAGGAAGGCTTATTGAGAATCACTGTAATGCTTTGAAGATAGGCAATAGCAGGATTTCTGAGCTTCATTCAGGACGGCAGGGCCAATCGACTTTATCTTCTCGCAGCGTTCCGATCTACAGCTACTGCAAATCTTGTGCCGTCGCCTCACAGAACGGTGGTTTGATGAGGCAGAATCAAAGCAGGTGAAACCCTCCAATGTGACTGTCGGCGATCGCAGCAGGACTGGATAAATGGACTCCAAAGCAATTTCCGCATTAAAGCGTTCCGTCGAGCAAACGGTGCCGCCTCGACCTGCCAAGGAAACATTGCCGACCATGTATGATTTGCCGAGTGAGTTTCCTGAGGAGGCAGGCTTGCCGGACGAATTTCACTACTTACAACCTCAACTCCTCAGTGCCACGCTGCAGTTGGCCAAGTACGCTGACGACGAGATCTTCAGCGTTGGGGATATGAACCTCTACTACGATGTCGATCACCCGCTGTGGCATAAACGCCCGGACTGGTTTGCAGTCGTCGGGGTACCCCGGTTGTACGAAGGTCAAGATCTACGGCTTAGCTACGTGGTTTGGCAAGAGCGGGTTAACCCCTTTGTAGTTGTGGAGCTGCTGTCTCCCGGCACCGAAAAGGCCGATTTGGGCCAGACCAGTCGCGCTGACGATGGTACCCCTACCAAATGGGAAGTGTACGAGCAAATTCTGCGAATCCCCTACTACATCGTGTTCGATCGCTACACCAATCAACTCAGAGCATTTCATTTGGTCGGTGGCCATTATCAAGCAATGGAAATCGCCGATCAGCGGGTGATGATTCCTGAGTGGGACGTCAGCATTGGAGTCTGGCAAGGTACCCATCGCGGTCTGCAGCGGCCTTGGCTCCGTTGGTTTGATGCTGACAACAAACTCATTCTGACTGCCGAAGAACGAGCTGAGCGCCTAGCGCAGCGCCTTAGAGATTTGGGCATCGATCCGAACGAAGTTTGAGGAAACCAAAATGGATGTTGCTGAAATGAGGGTAGAACGAATTTAGACTCACAAAATTGGCGATCTCTTGTCCAGAGGCCTTATTCCATTGATTAATAACGAATAGGTCTCCAGTTGGTGCTCTGCAACTGTCTCCGGCTCAAAGCTTCCAGCGATTCTTCACCTGCAATATGACCCACTAAAGGCGAAGAAAGTGGTAGGAAAAATCGACGGCTTGGTAGGACGGTGGTAGGAAAGCTTATTGAGAATCGCTATAATCGATTACAGATAGGCAATAGAAGGATTTCTGAACTTCGTTCGGGACGAAGGGGCCGGAGGTTCGAATCCTCTCATCCCGATTATTCTAAATCCCACTGCTGAAGCACTTTATGGCTTACACATAATTATCCATTTCAGCTGCGTCTACACACGTGAGTAGGACCTTGGACGATGGCCCTTGGAGAGGTTCTAAAGCACCATGATTAACGGACTCTAGATGATGTTGTTTTGAGTGCCTCAATACACAGGTCTAGAACATTACTTGTTTGGCATGTATTTGCCCCAGGACAGCAACGACTCCCTGAGAGCAATTTATCCGGGCGTTTTGCTCCAGCCTGCAGACCGTCCAAAACTCTTGATGGGCACATAGATGAGATGTTTTTTGGCGACTTCGGGAGAAAATTGCCTCAAAATTCGTCAACCTCTACTGTCGGCCGAGACCAGCTTAAAAAGCTGGTAGCTCAAGCGCTGAGTATTCAGGACAACGGTTGCATCTGTCCTTACAGCTGAAGTTTATCTAGCGATCAAGCAGCCGAGAGCAGGCATGGCCCCCATTGACTAAGTAATAGAGCATTTCTGCCAACCTTCATCAATTCCCAACGCTGAGGATGATTGGGCCAGAGTCGGCCCAATCGTCTGAGTTGTGATCAGTTACGCCCCCGACTGATCACAGACACGCTATGCCCTGCGGCTGCAGCCTTAGCTCCATTCATTAAACAACCGAAAATCCATGAAACGACCTCACACGATTGCCTTTCGTGCACTTCGCCATAGGCTCTATTTTTGCTTGAGCCTATGCCTGGTGCTAGCGCTCAATTTTATTACCCTGCCTCACATTCCTACCCAGGCAGCGAACCCCACGGCATTGCCGCCGCTCTCGACTCAGGGAGCACAAATTATCGATCGCCAAGGCCAGACGGTTTTGTTGCGCGGGGTCAACTGGTTTGGGATAGAAACGGAAACTCATACACCCCATGGTCTCTGGGCGCGAGACTACAAAGAAATGCTGCAGCAGATCAAAGGGCTGGGCTACAACACGATTCGTCTCCCCTTTTCGGTGCAGTCGCTCCGCTCTCAAACTATCTCCGGCGTTAATTTTGATATTGGCAGCAACCGTGATTTGCAGGGCAAGACACCTTTGCAAGTGATGGATTTAGTGGTTCAAGAAGCAGCTCGACAAGGAATATGGATTCTCCTTGATAGCCATCGCTTAAATGACAGCAGCATTCCTGAGCTGTGGTACGGAGATGGCTTTACCGAAGCCGATTGGATCGGCACCTGGGAACTGCTGGCCCAGCGCTATAGCAATCAGGCCAACGTGATCGGGGCTGATTTGAAAAATGAACCCCATGGCCGGGCCAGTTGGGGCACCGGCGATCGCGCCACTGACTGGCGATTGGCGGCGGAACGCGCGGGCAATACCATTCTCGCTATCAATCCTGATTGGCTCATCGTTGTTGAAGGGGTACAGAATAATGTTCCTGGCCAGCAGCTAAGCCATTGGTGGGGAGGCAATTTAGAAGGGGTGAGAGAGTATCCGGTCCGTTTGTCTCGCCCCAGTCAGTTAGTCTACTCGCCCCACGAGTATGGACCTGGCGTATACAACCAACCTTGGTTTAATGAGTCAGGGTTTCCGCAAAATCTACTTTCCCGCTGGCAAATCGGGTTCCAATACATTGCTGATGCCGGAATTGCGCCCATCTTAATTGGCGAATTTGGGGGACGGCAGGTTGACGCCACCTCTAAAGAAGGTATTTGGCAGAGGCAATTGGTCGATTTCATCGGCCAGAAAAACCATAGCTTTACCTATTGGAGCTGGAACCCCAACAGTGGCGATACTGGCGGAATTTTGCAGGATGATTGGCGCTCGATCCATCAACCCAAGCAAGCGCTGCTGAATGCCGTGTTGACTAGCAATGCCGTCAGGTTCTACCCCACACCAGACGTTGTTCCGACTCCAGAGCCAGAACCCATACCGACACCTGCGCCCGAACCGACTCCCAGTCCGACTCCAGAGCCCACACCAACACCGACTCCAGAGCCCGAACCGATTCCCAGTCCGACTCCAGAGCCCGAACCCACACCGACCCCAAACCCAACTCCGCCCCCTACAGAACAATCGCAGCTGCAGGCGATCGCCAACCTCCAATCGGATTGGCAACAGGGATTCTGCCTCAACTTCCGCGTTACCAATACCGGTTCAACCCCCACCCAAAATTGGCAACTGCGCTTTCAAATGAATCAAGCAGCCATTCGCAATAGCTGGAATGGTGACTACCAAAGTCAGGGGTCTCAGTATACGGTTGCTCCCCCCAATTGGGGTCGAGTGATTCAGCCGGGGCAGACCGTTGATTGGATGGGGATTTGTGCCA
>CAZFWL010000390.1:0-4157 GCA_964522775.1 uncultured Halomicronema sp. | reverse complement strand
TGTTGTGGGGCCGTCGAGCCAGTTTTCCGTTGCCAGATCATTTGCAGCCCCAACAGGAATAAGCCAATCGAGGAGATGGCAAACACCCCAGCGCCCAGGGTAATGCTGCCCATGACGAGGGTACGCACGGCCGCAGAGAGGTTGATGACGGTGATGTTGTCAGAAGTAACGGGTTTGTTGGCAAAGGAGGTCGCGATCGCGACCAGCATTTTGTAGAACAGCATGGCAAAGACCGCCGCCATCATCGAGCCGGTAAACGCCCGTAAGATGCGCTTAGTGGAAAGGGGATTTTCGGCGGTGGGCGCGATCGCGGTATCGGTTTTGCTCGGAGTCGCCGGGGTGCTCATGGTGCCAACAAATTTTGAGACGGTCACTATCCTGCCACAGAACGCTGAATCGTTGGCGACTCGCTCAATGAATCGTCAGTTGTAATGCTGGTTGCTGGATGAGGCCAAGGTTGCAGGAGGGGGTGACGCGGCACGTAGAGGGGATGGCGAGGTTGTCCCGTGCGATTGAGGCCTAGGCAGCAGAGGCGATCGCGAAACGGAGTCAGCAGATTTAGCACTGCCTGATCACGCTGATGCAAATTGCCCCAGTTACCCCAAGCCAACAAAATGAGATCGGCAGCTTCACACGCTCGCATAATGTGGTCGTCATTGCCGGAACCGATGGGATGGGCAACGGTTTTGAGGATCTTTGGCGACGCGGTGCAGTAGGCAAACAAGTTTACGACCGTAAGGCGACTAAATTGCCACTGCTGCGCGAGGCCAATGCAACGACGCAGGGTGGGGTCATCTTGGCGGTGGTCGGCCCGGCTGGGATTCAGCATGATCAGGGCGATCTCCCGGCCCTCAGCAGACCACTGTCGCTGCAGCCAATACCGATATTGACCGGTGGCATCGAACTGAGCGGATCTTTGAATAGTGACGGCGGGACTCAAAATCGTCGCTGGTACGGCTTGATTGCAGCTTTATTGTCGATCTAAAACGTGCAGTTGTCAGGTTGGGGCTCCTGTTCAGCCAACTCGGTGGCAAATTCATCCGGCAAGGTGACCATTTCAAACCCAGCGGCAGGACTGCCTTGCATGGCCTGGGTATCGTAGCCAGTGGGATGCATGTGCGCGCGGACGATGACGGTTTGCTCGGGGGCGATCGCGACGGGGCCACCGGAACGTTCAAAAGGCTGTTCGTCCACATGGCTATGGGCCAAAATGCGGCGATACAGCAATTCGCCCTCTGGGGTAATGACCTCCCACCAGTCGGCATATTGGTCGCAGCCCGTGTCAGGGCTTTGTACGGTCACCGCAAAGCGATAGCCACCGTCAGGTTGCGAGGTGGTGGCGACCGCCGTCACGATCGCGCCGCCTACTGCTGAATCGGCATCGGCATCGGCTACTGGCTCGGCCTGGGCGGTGGGTGCGGTTGTCGGTGGGGTGCAACTCACACCGGCAATAGTGATGAATAAACTGAGGGGAAGTGCGATCGCTGTTGAGAATTGAGGCATGGTGACGAATTGAAGGAGCATATTCATTGTGAAGGGTTGCCGTTATCGTCTCAAACGCAGCGAAATTTCTCCGCAGGGCCGCCTTAACCATTCGTTAGGATGCGGTGGGATCCGTCCACTGGCAGAAATCTGAATCCGACAACGTTTGTTACATTTGTTAACAGATCGATCTGCGCCTACTGGGGAAGCTGCTGTGAGAGTATTCGCCTCATTTGACTCGGCCTTACGCTGGAATTTGAGTATTTTGTTTGCGGCGGGACTCTGCTTTTGGGCGGGGCTAGCTGGACTTTTGCCCACGCTGCCGCTATTTATTGAGAGCTTGGGAGCCACCGGTTCGCAAATTGGTGTGGTCATGGCCTCGTTTGCGTTCGGACTCCTCGTGGCGCGACCCTGGCTTTCTCGGTTGGCAGACGAACGCGGACGCAAGCTGGTGCTGATGATCGGCATTGTGTCGATCGCGATCGCGCCCTTCCTCTATTTATTTGCGCTGTACTTGCCGCCCCTAGAGTGGCAGTTGAGTTGGGGCGATCGCACGTTAGATATCAACGGCATCTTGCTCTTGTTGATGGCGTTTCGGGCCTTTCACGGATTGAGTATTGCCGCCTTCGTCGTGGCGTACAGTGCACTGATTATCGATATTTCACCTCCGGCTAATCGCGGTGAACTGATTGGCTACATGAGTTTGGTGAATCCCATCGGCATGGCGCTCGGGCCAGCCCTAGGCGGCTTTTTGCTGGAGTGGAATGACTTCTCGGTGGCGTTCATCGCCATGGGCATTCTCGGCATTATTGGGGTTATCTGTATTTCCCAGGTACAAGAAACCTACACGCCCACTGTTGATCACCGCGATCCCTTAGCGCCGCGCCCCCAGTTTTGGAGTCTGTTACTGACCCCCCGGGTGAGAACTCCTGCGTTTATGTTGCTGCTAGTGGGGCTGGCATTTGGCACCCTCAGCACGTTTATTCCCTTGTTTGTGCGCGAGACGGGCATTGCCCTGAATGTAGGACTGATCTACACCACATCGGCGATCGCTAGCTTTGGCATTCGTTTAACCGTTGGCCGGGCGTCTGATCGGCTGGGTCGGGGCCGCTTTATCACCGTGGGATTGTTGCTCTATACCCTGTCGATGCTGACGTTTTGGCAAGCGGACTCGGCGCAGGTGCTACTGCTGGCGGGGCTGATTCAAGGCGGTGCAGCGGGCACCTTGATTCCCATGGTGGCGGCCATGATGGGCGATCGCTCAGCTCCGAATGAGCGAGGTAAGGTGTTTGGCCTGGTGATGGTCGGGTTTGATGTGGGCATCGCGTTCGCTGGCCCTGTCTTCGGTACCTTTGCCGATTTCGTCAGCTATCGCGGCTGCTTTGGCTTAGCGGGACTGATGACGTTTTTTGGCCTGCTCGTGTTTATCACCACTTCCAGCAAAGACCTCGATCATTCCCTCAGCTTTTCGCTCGGGCGAGGTCGCGACCTCTACGCGGTAGATTTGCCGTCTGGAAAGTAACAGTGTCCAGCGCCTGATGCTGTAGCGGCCAACTTGGTAAAGACATTTCTAGAAATTCAGGAGCAAGGAGCGCGGGGGCTGGGGAGCTGCCGTATTCCTGCGAAAATAGGAGTGATGGCACAGAATTAGGTGGTGGCGATGTGGGCGCTGACGAACTGTCGGATTTACACCGGAGCGGCGGTACTGGAAAACCATGCTCTGGTGATTGAGGGCGATCGCATTCGAGCCATTACTACCGACGCTGATCTAGCTGCTGACTGCGATCGCGTCGATTTGGGTGGAGCTTCCATTGCGCCGGGGTTCATTGACCTCCAGCTCAATGGCTGTGGCGGGGTGATGTTCAATGACGCGATCGCCCCTGAAACTTTGGACGTCATGCATCAAACGAATCTGCGGAGCGGCACGACGAGCTTTTTGCCGACGCTGATTACCACCTCGGATGCGGACATGCAGGCGGCAATGAACGTGGTGCAAGGATATCGCCAAGCCCATCCCCACTCGGTCTTGGGTCTCCATCTCGAAGGGCCGTACCTGAATCCCAAGCGCAAGGGCATTCACAATGGCGACTATGTGCGATCGCCGGATGCCGAGATGGTTGCCGCGATCGCTCAGGCAGGGCCAGAAACGGTGCGGCTAGTGACCTTGGCCCCAGAAATGGCGACGGCTGAAGATATTCAACAACTGACCCAAGCCGGGATTGTCGTCTCCGCCGGACACACCAACGCCAACTATGACCAAGCGGTACAGGGCTTCAGTCGGGGCGTGGCGATGGCGACGCACCTGTTTAACGCGATGTCGCCCTGGCAAAGTCGACAGCCAGGCATGGTTGGGGCCGTGCTGGATCAGCCGGACGTTTACGCAGGCATCATTGCCGATGGACACCATGTCCATTTCACGTCCATTGCCTTAGCCCATAAATTGAAGGGCGATCGCTTGTTTCTGGTCACTGACGCGACTCCACCGGCTGGGGTGGAAATGGATTCGTTCATCATTGGCGGGCAGCGGGTGTATTACCGCGACGGCAAATGTGTCTCGGCGGAAGGGACGCTGGGTGGCTCAGCGCTGACCATGATTGAAGCGATCGCTAACTGCGTGAATCATGTCGGTATTCCTTTGTCAGAAGCTTTGCGCATGGCTAGCTTATATCCGGCTC
>CAZFWL010000389.1:0-4179 GCA_964522775.1 uncultured Halomicronema sp. | reverse complement strand
CGGTGGGATGATACCGATGCAGAACGATCTCGAGTCCCTTATGTATGCGTTTCCGGTCGTGACAATACGGTTGATGTCGAAATTCGGGGTACGACCTACACCCCCCAAGAAGTTTCGGCCATGATCTTACAAAAGTTGAAGCAGGACGCTGAGGCTTATCTTGGTGAAGAAGTCACCCAAGCCGTGATTACAGTGCCGGCCTACTTCACTGATGCGCAGCGACAAGCGACTAAAGATGCTGGCACAATCGCTGGTCTTGAAGTACTCCGCATCATCAATGAGCCGACAGCCGCAGCCTTAGCGTATGGACTGGACAAGCAAGATCAAGAGCAAACGATTCTGGTGTTTGACTTAGGAGGCGGCACGTTTGACGTCTCGATTTTGCAGTTGGGGGATGGCGTCTTTGAAGTCAGGGCCACTTCTGGTAACAACCATTTGGGTGGTGACGACTTTGATAATGCGATCGCGCAATGGATGATTGCTGCCTTTCGAGATACTGAAGGCATTGACTTATCTGCTGATCGCATGGCCCTGCAACGAATTCGGGAAGCCGCCGAGAAGGCGAAAATCGAACTGTCTTCCATGCAGACCACCTCGATCAACCTTCCTTTTATCACTGCTGATGAAACTGGCCCTAAACACTTAGAAATGAGCTTGAGTCGGGCGCAATTTGAGCAGCATGCCAAAGACCTAATTGATGGTACTTTAGCCCCGGTCAAGCAAGCCCTGAAAGATGCTGACCTCGCACCAGAAGAAATTAACCGGATCTTGTTAGTCGGTGGGTCAACTCGGATTCCTTCGGTACAGTCAGCAATTTCGGAATTTTTTGGTGGACAAGCTCCAGACCGCTCAGTCAACCCAGATGAGGCTGTCGCCCTTGGAGCCTCAATTCAAGCGGGAGTCTTAGGTGGTGAAGTCAAAGATTTGCTATTGCTTGACGTTACGCCGCTATCTTTAGGTATTGAAACGCTTGGTGAAGTTTTTACCAAAGTGATCGAACGCAACACCACGATTCCAACCAGTAAATCGCAAATTTTTTCGACCGCGACCGATGGCCAAACTTCAGTAGAAGTGCATGCTCTACAGGGTGAGCGCGCTATGGCCAAAGACAATAAGAGTCTCGGCAAATTTCAACTCACAGGAATTCCACCAGCTCCTCGGGGTGTGCCACAAATTGAAGTTTCGTTTGAAATTGACGCCGATGGAATTTTGCAAGTCTCTGCACGGGACAAAGGTACTGGGCGTGCTCAAAGCATCCGCATCACCAATACTGGTGGTCTCAGCAAAGATGAAGTTGAAAAAATGCGGTTGGAAGCCGAAGACTTTGCCGACGAAGACGAGCGGCGACGTCAAGTGGCAGAATTGGTCAATCAGGCCGACAGCCTCTTCTACAGCTATGAAGCTACCATGCGCGATAATAGCGATCTAATGGATCCGGCCCTCAAAGCCTCAGCTGAAGAAAAAGCGACTGAACTGCGTGTTGCTATGCAGGATAAAAGTATCACTCCGGATGAGTTGCAAAGCGCGATGAATGGTTTGCAGCAGGCGCTGTTTGATATTGGAGCTACCCTCTACAAGCAAAACAATGAGCAAGACGGTGACTCGGTCGACTTTAACGTTGATATCTCTGAAGCGGCCGAAACTGTGGCACAACCAGCAGAGCCACCAGAGGTAGATGGTAGTATCGACTTAGATGCAACAATTACTGCTGATTACGAGGCCATTGATTAGCTTCGCTAACTGCTGGGACAAGTCGAAATTTCAATGCAGACGGCGTCCCATAAAATAGATTAATGTATCGTAATGTTGACTCAACATTGGCAATAAACGTCCATGGCGCGTGATTACTATGAAGTCCTTGGTGTTGCTCGCAGCGCCGATCAAGAAGAGATAAAGCGAGCTTATCGTCGCCTCGCGCGCAAATATCATCCTGACGTCAATAAGGAAGACGGCGCAGAAGAACTCTTCAAAGAAGTCAACCGCGCTTACGAAGTGTTGTCAGAGCCTGACGTCAGAGCTCGCTATGACCGGTTTGGTGAGGCAGGGGTCGGTGGCGCAGCAGCCGGTGGCGGCTTTCAAGACATGGGAGATATGGGCGGTTTTGCCGATATCTTCGAGAGTTTTTTCGGCGGTTTTGGTGGTGCCACGACAGGCTCTTCCCGCCGCCGGGGGCCTAAACGCGGCGATGATTTACGTTTAGACCTCAAGCTCAACTTCAAAGAAGCGGTGTTTGGGGGTGAAAAGGAAATCAAAATTGGCCACTTAGAAACCTGTAATACTTGTAATGGTACTGGCGCAAAACCAGGTACTCGCCCAGTGACTTGTACCACCTGTAATGGCAACGGCCAGGTAAGGCGTACTACCCGAACTCCTTTTGGGAGCTTTGCCCAGGTATCAGCTTGCCCCACCTGCAATGGCACCGGTGAAATGGTGGAAGAGCGTTGCGAGACCTGTGGCGGTAGCGGTCAGCGCCAAGAAAGTAAAAAGCTGAAAATCACCATTCCTGCGGGTGTAGATAACGGTACTCGACTGCGGGTATCGGGTGAAGGAGATGCGGGCCAAAAAGGGGGGACTGCAGGTGACTTGTATGTTTATCTCTTTGTGGAAGAGGACAGTCATTTTCGTCGTGATGGAATTAATATCCTCTCTGACTTGAAAATTACCTATTTGCAGGCAATTTTGGGAGCCAAGATTGAAGTCGATACGGTAGACGGCAAGGTTGACTTAGAAGTCCCAGCAGGGACTCAGCCGAATACTGTGTTGACTCTGGATAACCGGGGTGTACCGAAGTTAGGGAATCCTGTTAGCCGTGGAGCACATCTGATTACGGTGCAAGTACAGATTCCGACTCGTCTCAAGCCAGAAGAGCGTGAACTAGTTGAGAAATTGGCTGAAATGCGGGGCGATCGCGTCAGCAAAGGCGGTGGCATTGAGGGCTTTTTGGGAGGCTTATTTCGCGGATGAGTGACCGTCAATCTGACCTAACCACGACTCCCGACCGTCAGTTAGACCTTCGAGGCACACCCTGTCCAATCAACTTTGTGCGGACTAAGCTGCAGCTTCAGCAAATGCCAGACGGTGATTTGTTGGAGGTTTGGATTGATAGTGGTGAGCCGGTTGTGCAAGTGCCTCATAGCCTCAAGATGGATGGCTATTTAATTGAGCAGCTGATTGAAAAAGACCGTTACTATGCCCTACAGGTACGCAATACTCGGTCCTGACTTTATGGCGTCTTCGGCGGCTGACTCTCCGAAACTAACGAGCACCACTCTGCTAGGTACAGTAATTGCTGTGCAGGCCAATTATTATCTGGTCAAGTTACAGCCTCAGGCTGCTGGTTCAGAACCTTTACCAGTTGCTGAATTATTGTGCACCCGCCGGGCGCGACTCAAAAAGGTCGGTCAACAGGTCATGGTGGGCGATCACGTAGAAGTGGAGGAACCTGACTGGGCTGGTCAGCGGGGCGCGATCGCGGCTGTGCATCCTCGTTCAACGCAACTTGATCGACCACCGGTCGCCAATGCGAATCAAATTCTGCTGGTGTTTGCGATCGCTGAGCCAAACTTGGACTGCCACCAACTCACGCGATTTTTGGTCAAAGCTGAGTTGACCGGATTACAAATCTGTCTCTGCTTGAATAAGCAAGATTTAGTCGCTAGATCAGTCCAGGCAGAGTGGCAGCAAAGACTAATGCAGTGGGGATATCAGCCTCTCTGCATTAGCGTGCAAGCAAAATCAGGGTTAGATACCCTCAGGCCTTATCTTAACGACCGTATCACCATCGTTTCTGGTCCTTCGGGCGTTGGTAAATCAAGCTTGATTAATGCTCTGATTCCGGCTGCTGAGTTACGTGTCAATGCCGTCTCTGGCAAGCTCGGGCGAGGTCGGCACACGACACGCCATGTCGAGTTGTTTGAGCTGCCGACCGGAGGCCTTCTTGCGGATACTCCAGGCTTTAATCAGCCAGATATCGTCTGCCCGCCTACGATGCTGGCGACCTGCTTTCCAGAGATTCGAATGCAGTTGGCCAAACATCGATGCCAGTTTGCTGACTGTTTGCATCGGGGCGAACCGGGGTGCGCTGTTTCGCAAGATTGGGAACGATATACCGATTATCGACAGCTGCTGGATGAGTGTGAAGCCCAGGCACAGTTTGCCCAGGATTCGGCGACGCCAGAT
>CAZFWL010000388.1:0-4182 GCA_964522775.1 uncultured Halomicronema sp. | reverse complement strand
CCCAATCAGGATTTGAGGTTCAAGAATATTCCGACCCTACGTCCCCGTTCCGGTTTGCAAGTGCGGTTTCAGTCACTTTAGCCGCGTCTTTACCGACATTGATTCCTCAATTGCAGTTGATAGCCGCGGTGACGCCATGGGATTGTCTGAATCTTTACCTCAGAATCTGTTTCAGCTCACGGAGACAAAACCGAAGGAAGAATGCTTTGAGCCGCTGATCCAGCATCCTGCCGCCCGGATCGAACGCATTGTCTCTTGTGGCCAGATCACCCCGCCTGGACAATGGTACGACCAGGATGAGGACGAGTGGGTCGTGCTGCTGCAAGGTCATGCACAACTTGCCTATGAAGACGGCACGAAGACTGAGCTAGGGCCTGGAGACTACGTTTTTCTGCCCGCCCATTGCAAACACCGAGTGGTGGCGACAAGCCAACAGCCGCCCTGTATTTGGTTAGCAATTCATCTGCCGCCAGCCATGTAATGACATCAGGGAACTCATTGGGGGCGATCGCATCGCTAAATGATTCCTGCTTATCGACTTCCCAACAGCCCGCGACTCAGGCGATTAATCGCCCGCTGGGTGACAGAAGCATAGGTCTGCTTGCCGTTAAAGAGTTTAATGAGCTGCTGGGTCGCATTGGGACGCTTCACCGCTGCCTGGTAGGCCACTTTGGGCGCGTTATAGAAAATCGTGGCCAAGCGTTTGGCCCAGACCATTTCCTGGCCCCATTCGGCCTGCATCGTCTGGGTATAACGCAACAAGGCGTCGCCATCACCGCCGAGGGCATCGTGGATGGCTTCGGCGGCTTTTAACCCGCTGAAAATGGCGGGGCGAATGCCTTCTGCCGTAAAGGGATCAACCACGCGGGCGGCTTCTCCGGCAATCAAAGCTTGCCGCGTATGCAAGGTGCGGTGTTTGTCCCAAATCAAAATGGGGTGGCCGTAGGCCTTTTCTTGGGCCAAGTCGACGTCAAATTGCTCGGAATAGGTGGCAATGGGCGGACGCAGGTCATAGCGTCGCTTTTTGTCTGCGAGGAATACACCACCGCCAATGGAATAGCCGTCGGCCTTGGGGAAATTCCACAAATACCCGTAGGGCAACATGCCAAATTCCAGATGAATCAAAGCGTCATCAGGCATGGGGACGCGCGGTTCAATTTCCACAGCGGCGGCCATTTTGTCATGACGCTGGGTCAGCCCCAACCAACGGGACATTGCTCCCCGCCCCCCATCGGCAGCAATGAGATATCGCCCTTCGACGGGGCCTTGGGAGGTATCGATCCGCCAGCGATCGCCCCCAAACTCGATCCCTCGCGCCTTGGTGGCCTGCCACAGCTCTGCCCCCTGACGCTGGGCCTGCTGCACCAGGAAGTAATCAAATTCGTCACGCCGCACCATCCAGATCGCTTCGTCTTCGGGAACTTCCGCCTCTACTTCATCCCCCAGCTCCCACGTACAGCGAATGTGGCGTACCCGTTTAGAAATGACAGGCGAAAAGTCGAAATCAAACCATTCGGCAACTTGGGGTGAAACGCCACCGCCACAGGGCTTGTAACGAGGCAGGCTTTCTCGCTCGATGAGCAGCACTGAGTGCCCCCGTTTCGCTAGGTGATAAGCCGCTGTGCTGCCGCTGGGGCCAGCCCCCACAATGATGCAGTCGTACATAAAATTCCGCCAAGAGATTGCTAGGCCCTAGTGTCCCGTTCGTGCCTAGCTGTTTATCTTAGTACGAGACTTTCGCGGGACCCAAGGACTCGCGAAAGTTACCACCCGCTTGTATCCAGATCTGAGATTTTGCGACAGACTTCTCCAGAGCCGACTTAGCCCCCTCCGAGCCAGTTATCCGGTGAGTTTTCGGGCTCTGTCCATTCGGTCTCGGGATAGTTCAGATAGGCGGCCTGAGCCGGTTGGGCATCTTCAACCCAGATTTGAGTGCGCAGTGGGCCATATTGCAGTCGCAGTGCTGCCTCTACTCGCTCGCCGACGATGTGGGTCACGCCCGCAAATTCAGGATGGATGACGAGATGCAGCTCAACCCAAACTTGCCGCCCCACTAGTCCGCGAGAACGAATGCGGACACAGCGGGTGACGCCTTCAATTTGGGTAACGATGTGGGCGATCGCTTCAGGGGCGATCGCCATTGGTCTGAGCAACGTCGGTAACTGGTCGCCCAGCACTTGCCACAGACTTCGAATCGAGAACAAAGTAAGCAAGACCGCCAGCAAGGGATCGACCCAGGTTTGCTGCTGCCAGATCGCAATCAACCCCGCTAGGGCAATCCCCGATAGCCAGGCATCGCCCAAAACATGTTGAGTGTGCAACATCAAAGCCAAACTGCCAAAGTCTTGAATGCGGTAATAGGCATAGGCCGCGATCGCCAGCGACGACACAATCAAGACCACCATCAGATAAACCACCGGCCGCTCAATCGTCACAGGCAGTGCTGAACCGTTGCCTGTGATGGCGTTGAACGCCTGGCGGAGTGCCGCAAAAATCAAGCTCAGGCCCGTGAATCCTAGTAGCGATACTGCGGCTAGCGTGCCCGCCACCTCGGCCCGACCGTGGCCCCAGACTTCACGCCCCAAAGGACGCTGCGCCGACGCCACCGCCACCAAACTCAACACCGTACTAAACGCATCAATAAAGGTGTGCAGGGCCTCGGCAAAGAGCAATAGGGATCGAGTAGCCCAGCCCGCGATCGCCTCCACTCCTAGCACTAACAGCGTGACCCAGAGCCAGGTCAGCAGCAGCCGATAACAGCGACGGCGTTGAGGGTCAGCGGCAAGATTCACCGAATAGTTTGCTCCAGCAGGCTTATGAGTCTTTAATGCAAGCGGGGAGAGACTTCTAAGAACAACAGCCAGGGGAACTTTTGCAGCATCTAGGAATCCCTCGATATGTCCCCAAAGTCCTTCAAAACGGCCAAGCTTACCAAATGCCTTGAGTGCGAGAATACCAGCGCATCAGCACTTTCGCTAATCTCTGAGGGTGGTGACGGACAGATCCCGTCGCGGATTCGTCCATGACGTTGGCGAGAATAATTCGCCGTCCCGAACTGAGCACCGTCTCGCGATCGAGCAGTACCGGTGCGGCCCCCACTTGAGCGTAGCGCCGTTCAGCGACTTCTGACGGCCCCCGCCGCTGCACCAGCACTGCATCAAATAAAGGTTTGCCGCAGGCGCGGTCGATGGCGCGAATGTGGTCAGACACGGCATAGCTCAGGGTTTCGCCCGGTTCGGTCATGACGTTGCAGACGTAGATGCGGGGAATTTTGCGGGCAGCGATCGCCTCCGCAATCTCCGGCACCAGCAAATTCGGAATGATGCTGGTGTATAAGCTACCGGGGCCAAACACAATGAAGTCCGCTTCTCGAATGGCCTTAATGGCTCTCGGTAAAGCTGGGGGATGACTGGGAGAGCAGCCGATATTCACAATTTGGCCGTTGGCTTCGTGAATCTTTGACTCCCCCTCAATGCGACGATCATCACTCAACTCCGCCCACAGCTTCACATCACTCAGGGTCGCTGGCAGCACTTGCCCCCGAACGGCTAAGACCTTGGAGCTAGCCGCGATTGCCTGCTCCAAATCCCCCGTCACATCATTCATTGCCGTCAAAAATAAGTTGCCAAAGCTGTGGCCCACCAGTCCGTCCCCGGCCTTAAAGCGGTATTGAAACAGTTCGGTCAATAACTTTTCCTCATCGGCTAGGGCTGCCAAACAGTTACGAATATCGCCAGGAGGCAGCACCCCAATTTCCCGCCGCAACCGCCCCGATGAGCCCCCATCATCCGCCACCGTCACAACGGCTGTGATGTTATGACTGTATTGCTTGAGCCCCCGCAGCAAGTTCGATAAGCCGGTGCCGCCACCAATCACCACTACCTTAGGACCGCGTGCTAAGCGACGTTCCTGCATCAGCACATCGACCAGTTCTGTCTCATTGCCTGGCAGCAAGACTTCGGTAATCGCTCCCAGAGTGCGGGTTTGGCCCCAGAGAATGAATAACAGCCCCATGAGGATGGCCAGCGGCCCACTGATGTAATTCGGAATCTGGGTGGCCAAAAATCGAAAAATCGATCCCAAAAATTGGCCGGTATAGAAGACAGGCGTTAACCTGAGAGAGATCAAAATCCCCAAGCCCACTAGCAGGACGCCGCCCACACTCAAAAACAGCCAGCGCTT
>CAZFWL010000387.1:0-4187 GCA_964522775.1 uncultured Halomicronema sp. | reverse complement strand
ACTTGGCCTATGCCATTCAGCTCGATCGCCAAACTCTGAAAACCCTCGCCACGGATGAGACCTGGGTCGACAGCGATCGCTTCCTCAAAACCTTGCTGGCCGAAGCGCAAAGCGCGGGTGCGGATACCGTCATTGGCGATATCAACCTATACCTGGCTCTCGTCGCGGCTGAACAGGAAGACTGGGCTGCTTCCCGGGATTACGCGATGACGGCGCGACAGGAAACCCTCAAAGCCTCTGACATTCATCGGTTTTCCCGGTTTTTGGCGAGTTCGCTGGCGATCGCCCAAGCCTGTGAAGCGCTGGGAGACAAAGTGGCGGCTTTTGATGCCCTGTTAGTCGCTAAGAAAAGCCTGCATACTGCCGACCAAGCAGCGGCGGAAGAAATGGTGACGCTCTTTCTCAATACCTTGCCCAGCCGGTGGGGGCAAGCCGAGTTTGATCGCATTCTCCGCATCCACCAAAACCGTCAACGGGCCAAACAACATTTCAAAGGCATTCAAATCACGCCTAAACATCCATCAACAACGGGGTAAACGGTCCGGTGATAGAGCATGCTTTAAGGAGGAAACATTCAAGGCTACATATTTTGATGACAGCTTAGGGTGAGGATGAGATCCCCCCGGCTGTTGCCATCCCCCTTGATAAGGGGGGCAAGGGGGATCCTTCCGTTTGACTGTGATTGTTCAGTTTGTTGCACTGCGTAAAGGCTTGAGCGCTACCCCATTCCCCCTTGCCAACGTATCTGACCGCATCGAGACCGTGCCGTGAAAACGCATCTGTTGGCCCAACGTAAATCTCGCCCCCCGATGACCGACCGTTCGGGGATGGCGTCTAGTGAGCCGACAACCGTACGATCGCCCGCCCTGCAGCCTAAAGCGGATAGTGGCAACGCGCCGAGTCTGCCGTTGCAAATGGAGCGCGCCCATACCTTGGGGCATAGTTTGACCCAGTTCACCGTGCAACCCGCCCTCGTGGTGGGGGAACCAGGCGACAAGTATGAGCAAGAAGCCGACGCGATCGCTTCTCAAGCTGTCCAGCGCCAACCGGAAGACGACGGAGCGCCCACCTTACAGCGAGAGCCCAGCGATTTACCGGATGCGGCGGCTCCGGCTGACAATGCGGCAATTGACACTGCCAGCGCCGAGCCCATGACCGAGATGGCCTCGGCCCGCGACCTGGGCGCAACCGAGGGCGATTTGGATACGGGTGGTATGGCCGAGGCGCTAACCGAAGCTGGAGATTTTGAGGCGGATGCGATCGCCACTGATGGCTTAGGGGATTTAGACGCAGTGGAGACGGAAGTCCCCGAACCCACTGACCTGGCGGGTGATCTGGATGCGGGTAACGAGGGCGCGGCGTCTAGTTCCATCGAGGCCCAAATTGCCAGCGCCATGGCCAGTGGAGGGGAATCTCTGCCGGATGAGGCCCAAAGCTGGCTGCAGCGGAGCTTGGGCATGGCCAATCCAGAGGCGATCGTCATTCACGATGACAGCGAAGCCCATGATCTGTGTGACCAGCTAGCGGCCTTAGCCTTCACCACTAGCAACCACATTTTCTTTGGTGCGGGGGAATATGACCCTGATAGCGACGCTGGCCGTGAGCTGCTGGCCCACGAAGCCGTCCATACGATGCAGCAAGGAGCGACGGAAGGCGGGGCCGAGGCCGACGCGGATTTAGATGAGCATGCAGCGGACGCCGAATCCAGCGAGGTCACGGATGATTTGCTCGGGGAATTGGGCCTCGACGACCCCGCGACTGCCGCGACTGATGCCGATATCGACCATGTCGCCGTGCAAGCCCAATCGCTGCAGCGAGAAGCGTGGGACGAAGAAGAGACCTCAGAGTCCGCCACCGACAGTGCGGACACCGCTGATGCGGCCAGCGCCACCGATGACTCCGACCTGGGGAACCACGACGATGCCGTGGCGGGAGAAGAGCAGGCGCTGGATTCCATTGATCCGACCAATGAAGTTGATAAACCCAAACTCCCGAGCCGCCTTCCCGAAGCGGTGGAGATGCCGGATGTGGGAGCCGCTGTCGATCGCCAAGATGGCGGCGATATGGACGCGATTGGCGACAGTTCCCTCGCGGAAAGTCTTGCGATTGTGGAAGAACTCAGCTTCTTAGGCAGTCTAGAGAACGCGGGCTTCGAAGAGGGATTCTTTAATGAGGTGGCTGCGGACGGTTTACTGGTGCAGCGGGATACTGACGAATCCGCTGGTACCGTGGAAAGCATGGTGGTGCAGGATACCGAGCCGTATCCTGACTGGGCCAAGCTAGAAGGAGATGACTTTGGGACGCAGCTAGCGCAAACGCTGGTGGTCGCCCAAACCACCGGAGCCGTCTACGACGTTTACGATACGTTTGCCAGCGTTTCTGACGAGACCAATGGCTTTGGGGTGGCCGCCGCCATCTTGGAAGGGTTTTGCAAAATCCTCCAAGTCATCACCAATATCCTCGATTTAATTGGTCTGACGCTGTCGCTCATTAGTCTGGTGCTGTTGATTACGGCAGGGATTTTAGCGATCGGCCTGCCCTGGACGGCGGGAGCCGTCGCCACGTTACTCAGCTGGGCCGCCAACATCATGAATGCGGCCATTCAGATCGACAAAATTGTGCTGGTCTTTATTCTCTGGCGCATGTTGTTCCGAGCCCTGTCCATTGGCTTGCGCATTGCCTCCGTGTTCTACGAAGGCGGCAATTGGGACGACGCTTGGAATGCCATTCAAAGTCAGGTGATTGCCTTTGCGATTGATGCGGGCCGAGCAGCGTTAGCGGTCTTTAGCTACGGGGGCGTGAATCCGACTACAGGGGGCGGCTTTATTTCGACAACTGGAGCCAGTGCTACCTCGATCGCGGCTTCCACCGCAGGCAAAACTGCATTTTGGGTGGCCTTCTTTGGGGGCGCGGCGACTCTCAAGACTGAGACCGTCGCCGGGGGATTGGATGATCTGCCGGGTGCCTTTGAACAAGGCGCTGAGAACTTCAACAACAGCGACACGATGGATTCTTACAACGGTAGGGCGATGGCTCAGGCCAAAGCCGATGCCAAAATGATGGCCCAACTCGAAGAGCGCCAAGACGACTATGAAGACGCCCAAGCGGATGCGGAAGACTCAGACACCGATGCCGATTTGCCCGAACTCCCTGAGGAATGCCCCTTCGAAGTCTCTGATGCCTCGGCCAATGCCGCCTTTTTAACCATGGGCGAGGGGTATCTCGCCATGCGCGAACTGGAGCTGATGGATATCATTGCCAGCCGTCAACTGCAGGCAGAACGGATGCACGCCTACCAGACGGGGCTAGCGTCTCATCAGGCGAGTGTGCAGGGGGCGGAGGATGTCTTTGATGCCCACAATGAACTGAATGCGGCGGCGATGGAGCACGGTGAAGCCGCTGGCACCGAAGCCGAAGCGGGCTCTGGCCCCATGTCGGATGTGGGCTCTGACCTCAAAGGTCAACAGGGCATGATCAAATCGGGCGGCAAAATGGGGGAATCGCAAGGGGCGGATGCCGCCGCGACCCAAGCTGGCCCCTCAGCCCAACAAGATGCCAATCAAGGCCCCAAAGCAGCGGACCAAACCGGCCAAGATGCCGCAAAAGGGGAACAAGAGGCCGCTGGCAATATCAAGGACAATGAGAAAAAAATTGGGGAAGCGGAAGCGCTCAAACAAGACACCGCTAACACCCAAACCGACCTCGATGATGCGCAGGGTTATAACTCCGCTGAGCTAGAGCGCCTATTTGCGGAACTGGCCTTTGTTCAAGAAGCGGGTGATGCCGCTGCCGCCTCCCGAGAGGAAGAGGAAGCTCGCCGCGAAGATGCCATTGCCGAAATCTTTGACTGGACTCAAGAACACCAAGACGCGGTCGAAGCCTTCTTCCTGGACGAAAGCGATGAAGAGGACGACGACGTTGTGGAAGACGAGGATGGCGAGGAAGCAGAGGACGACGACTCCGCCGATGCGGACGATGATGAACTGCTAGCCGCCTTCTACAGCTGGCTATCTGAAGTCACCGAACCCATGCGCGACGACGTCAAAGCGGAAGAAGAAAACGATGTGGCTTTGTATGCTTAACCGTTAAAGTGAATGCAACAACTCTGACTGAAACGAAGCACGAAGACTTTATACCAATTGGAAATGAGGGTGAGCAGAATAGAGTCATCTAGAATGCGGCTTGCA
>CAZFWL010000386.1:0-4189 GCA_964522775.1 uncultured Halomicronema sp. | reverse complement strand
GATTGCGTGTTTGCCGACATTGCAGAGCATTGCTTCGAGTAAGCGGCAGAGAGACTGGCGATCGTCAGCGGGGAGTCCAGCTTCCTGCATGGGCTCGAACTTTACGACTTGAAACTTGATAGAGGCAAAACCGGGGAAGTCGCGCTTAAGGGTGGCAATGTAAACCTCATAGAGCACCTCGTGCAGTTCATCACGCAGGTCAATGACTTTACCGCCCCCGAGATGCAACTGCTCCTCAACGGGCAAAGATTCTTGCTGTAGACGGTTGTAGACGGCGCGCAGCTCTTGATTTAAGTCTGCAAGTTGCCCCTGCACCGCTGGCGAGAGGTCGTCTTTTTGCTTGAGCAGTAGTGCTAAAGATTGCAGCGGCCCGTTATGAATAGCGTCGTAGGTTTCTTCAATCACCCGCTGGCGGGCAGCGATGCGCGATCGCAGCGTTTGGTCGTATAGATAGAATCCCGGCAGCACCAAACCGTTGAGCGTAAACGCAATGAGAGTGGGCATGACCGGCAACCACCAGCCCCCCAGCCACAATACGGCATAGCTACAGATAAACACCCCGAGGCCAATCAGTCCGACCGTGAGCAAATACCAGGCTGGACGAGTGATAAAACCGACCAAGAGCATGCCGACAATGCCCCAACCGATGATCCACAGATATTCCCATGGGTCAGGCCACACGTTGAGTAAGGGGCGATCGTCCAGCACTGCACTCAGGATCTGACTGGTGATGTGGGCATGCATTTCGACGCCGTACACCAAGCCGGGATTCAGGGTATTCACGGCGGCGGAATTGACCAAATCTTTTTGGCCGAGAGACATGACGCCGATCAGGACGATGCGATCGCGAATCAACGATTCATCCACTTCCCCGGCAAGAACAGAAGATAGTGAGACGACGGTAAAGGGCGTGGAGCCGCTGCGCACGTTGATCAACATCTGCACCCCAGTGCCGTCCGCCCTCGCATAGCCTCCATCGTTCGGCATGAACCGCTGGAGTTCGGTATCGCCAAAGCGCATATTGTCGGAGCGGCGGCGACCATTTTCTAGAAACAATTCGTCTTCGGCCAGATAGGCTTCTGCCAAGACAAAGGGAAAAGAAAAGCGAAAGTCCTCCGGCTCAGGATGCGTCGGCGGGGGAAAGGCTCCTAAAAAAGCGCGCCGCACAAAGCCATCATCATCCAGAGCAAAGTCGTTGAAGCCCACTCGCTCGGGCGGTAAGGCCGGTGGGGGCGCGATCGCCGATGAAATGATCTTTTCAATGCCGAACAGCTGAGGCGACTCCATCATGAGTTGATTTAGCTGCTCAGAGCCCGGCTGTACGGGGAGATCGCGAAAGAGATCGAGCCCAATTACTTGCGGGTCGTGCTGCTTCAGCTCAGTAATCAAGGCCGCCAGTACCCCATCCGGAATGGGATAAGTGCCCACTTGTTGAATGTCTGCTTCGGTGATGCCCACAATTAGCAGACGCTCATCGGTGGACTCAGCCGGACGCCAGCGCAAAAAGCTGTCTAGTGCCGCCCACTCCAACTCTTGCAATACCCCCAACAGTCGCAGCACGACCATCAGTACGATAACGGTCAGTCCGGGCACCACGCGGCGCTGCCAACTGGCCTGAGCCAGTCGTTGCCGAAGCGTTAACCATGGGGAAACAGGGTGGTTCACAGAGCGCGATCGCCAAGCAGGCCAAAACAGGAGCGCAAAGCTCCCTGTGAATAGAGTAATCGGGGAAGCAGTGAATGCCGGATAACCTTTGGGCTGCCGATCAAGAATTTTCCTTGATGATGTTGATCAATCGCGTGGAAATCCCTCATCCCAGCCCTTCTCCCCCGAGGAGAAAGACGAAAAAGACTGGTGCACTCGCCTCTAAAAGGGGACGAGGATAGCCAAAGAGTTACCTTCTCATCCAGCAACGCCATTCCCTCGTCGAGAGATACTGGACGTCGCTTAGTTCAGGATGCGCTGAATCCCAAATCAGCAATTAGACATAATCTCAAAAAACGCAAATGCCACTTAGGGTAGACGTTAATTGAATTAGCTTTTTCTACAGTATTTATGTAAGTAAATTGAAGAGGTATTTCATCAATATGGCTATTGAAGATAGAGTACAAGCAACTGCTAAAAACGTCGAAGGTAAGGTTCAAGAAGCGGTTGGCGACTTGACTGGTAATCCTTCCGATGAAGCTGAGGGCAAAGCTAAGCAAGTAGATGCTCAAGCCCAGCATGCAAAAGAAGATGTTAAGGATGAAGTCAAGAAAGCGATTGACTAATCCCTTTCATTTTCAGGTAAAAAAGAGGCGATATATCGCCTCTTTTTTAATGGATAGTTTGCTCGATAAGGAATAGTTTTAATGACATCAGAAGAGTTGATGCGCCTAGCGATCGCAGAGGCTAAGAAAAGCCAAACACCCTTTGGCGCAGTCATCGTAAAAGATGATCAGCAAGTCGTTGTGCAGTCTGGCAATACGGTCCAGACGGATCAAGATCCGACCTGCCACGCTGAAGTTAACGCCATTCGGCAACTGACCCAGAAGTTTGGGCAAGCTTCTCCTGCGGGAACGTATACCCTTTATTCCACCTGCGAACCCTGCGCAATGTGCGCGGCTACTTGCCTTTGGGCCGGTATTCAACACGTTGTCTACGGGTGCGGAACCGATGATTTTGAGAACAGTAATCCCAATATGATCGATGTTCGTTGTGAAGAGATTTTTCAGCGATCGCCCCAAAAATACCAGATTGAAAGTGGCATTTTGCGGGATGCTTGCAAGCAGCTCCATGAAGAATTTCCCCTAGAGGATTGATATTTTGGCATAGTGCCTGAGTCGATATTTTTGATGGCTAAAATCGCATCCCAAATCAAGGGTGATCGTAACCACGATCACCTTTTGCTTTTACCGCGTTATGGATTTTGCCCGGATCTAATTCTTAATGCTTAAACTGCTACCCTGCGCTTAGATTGCTGCTGTCAACTTCTGGGGCTTGTCGAGTGTCGCTGGCATAGTGAAATAGCCAGTTTTGGGCATCCCTGAAGCTTGGGCTACTTGCGCGTCAGGGTTATTGGCGATTTGGCTAGGACGTGATTTCCGCTTTGTTGTTGGAAGCAATCAGCTCTTCTTGGGCATTGATGAAGAAGAAGCGCCGGTGCGATCGCGACCACACCGGCGACGTGCTAAAAACTCCAAGGGACAATTGAGTTTGCTGCCGACTCGACGCTCCCTTATGCCGTTCGCCGTCAGTCATGACCTCCATGAAAAGTCTGCTTTCGCATTTCTGAAGCGGGGTACACATATGCCGTCCACAAATGCTAAGCCGCCGCTATCACTTGACATCACGGACAGACGGGGACGTGGTTGGTAAGACGGATTGATCTCGTATCGAAACTAGCGTTTTAGTTCACGGGCCAAAAATTACGTGGCGATTTTGCCGTATGGCGAAGTATAAATACACCCCGATCAGGGCCAATAGGCAGAGATGACTCAGGGTGGTGTAGGTATTAATAATTTGCTGATCACTCCATCCGGCGTAGCTTAAGTTGTTCATGTCGCCACTGGCTTCACCGCCCCATAGCGACCCCCACGGAATGGCGGCCCGACCCCGATTAATTTGCTGCCACAGGCCGAATTGCCCCCAAAAAGTAAAGGCTGCGCCCAGCACGACAGGATACCGATAAAAATCCCACCGGAAATAGTCGGGTAAAGGGAAGAAAAAGCTCACTATGAGCAGGGTACAGAGATAGAGTTCACCGCCAATACCGCCGAAAGATAACAGTGTTTCAAATTGGTATGCGGGCAGCAGCCAGGTAAACCAAAACTGGATTACGGCTAACACTCCTGCCAACACCATGGGCCATCGCTTGCCCTCGCGTCGTCCGACCCAAAAGAGCAACCCTAATAAAATGAGAACGCCGAAGTAGACAAAGAGCGATCGCTCCAAATCCACATTTGTCCACCCAATAGGCAGGGGAATGGCCCGTCGACCCGCTAGCCAGGCGATGACGGCATGACCAAATTCGTGGAACCAGATTTTTACCCCAAACAGTAGGCCATTGACCAAGGGCAACGCGTTCATGAGCATACCCAGTGCCATCAGTCCGGGAAAGACGAAGGCGCTGACGTAGCGATTATTGAATGACAAAACATCACTGTTGTCCTGTGTCTCTGGTGACGGTAGAGGTACGAGGCGTTTCCAA
>CAZFWL010000385.1:0-4207 GCA_964522775.1 uncultured Halomicronema sp. | reverse complement strand
CTCTATCGCCGGGGCCGTTATGTCGAGTTCAATTTAGTGTACGACCGGGGCACCATCTTTGGTTTACAAACCAATGGCCGCACCGAATCTATTCTGATGTCATTGCCACCCCTAGTTCGGTGGGAATACAGCTATCAGCCTGAGGAAAATACTCCCGAACATCGGCTGTACGAAACTTTCCTCAAGCCGCAAGATTGGCTCGGTGGTAACGTGTCGGCGTAGTTCATCGCTTGACTAACGCCGGTGGTGTGTTAGTCAAGCGAATACTTGTAGATAGATCTAAGCACTGACTTTGCTGTTGGCAGCGGGTCAGTGTTTAGGCTTTTTGGGGTTGATGAACTTGTCTGGCTTTGCGCGACCACTGGGGCCGTTATGATTGTCGCTTGGCCATCACTTCCAGGACTTTGGGGCCATCGACAGCGGTGACTGTCCATTCAAATTGCTCGTAAAAGACCTTATCGCCGGTGACTGGAATTTTCTGTAACTGGTGAATGAGGAAGCCTGCCAAGGTTTGGTAATCCTCAGAAACAGGTAGCTCGACTCCCAACAGCTCGTTCACCTCTTCAATGTAAGTTTGGGCCTGAACACGAAAAGACTGGTCGTCTAACATGCTGACTGACACTTCGACGTCTTCTTCCAGTTCGTGGCTATCGCCAATGATTTCGCCGGTCACGTCCGTTAGGGTGAGCAGTCCAGCGGTCCCGCCAAATTCATCAACCACCATCACCATCGACTTGCCTGACTTTTGCATGATTTGTAAAAGGTCGTGGAGCTGGGTGGATTCGGGGACAAAGCGGGCTGGGCGAATCCAATCGTTGATGGCGCTGGTGTGGGTGGCTTCTTGACGGGCTAGCGGGCCGACCAAATCTTTGAGGGACAAGATACCGGCTACATCGTCTAGCGATTCGCCGATGACGGGAAATTGGGAGTGACCAGTTTCCGCGATCGCGGCCAAGGCCTCTTGCAATGTGGCAGTTGTAGGCAATGCATCGATTTGAGTCCGGGGAATCATCACTTCCCCCGCCGTGACATCGCGGAACTCGAACACGTTGTTGAGTAATTCGCGTTCTTCGGCATCTAGCCCTGGCGACTCGGTCGAGGTGCGGATGATGAGCTGCAGCTCTTCGGGGGTGACACGGCTGTACCAGCTTTGGTTGCCGCTGTAGCGGATGCCGAACAAACGCAACAGCCACCAAGTAGACTGATTCAAAATCCACACAAAGGGAGCAAACAGTCGAGCAACGGTCAGGCTCAAAGGGCCAAAAATTCGGGCCAACTGCTCCGGATACAGCATCGCCACAGCTTTGGGGCAAAGTTCGCCTAGGACAATTTGCAAATAAGCAATCAGTACAAAGGCCAACAAAACTGCCAAAGAATGAGCGATTAGGCTCAAATAGGGCAACGTCAAGGACAGGCGGTGAAAGAGCTGAAGCAAGACTTCGGCAATGGTTGATTCGCCGATCCAGCCCAAAGCCAAGCTGGAGAGGGTAATGCCAATTTGCGTTGTCGATAGGAGTTGATCCAAGCTGCGCTGAAAGCTTTGGACAGTTCTGGCTTGAATATCGCCCGCTTCGGCCAGCTGGTTAATGCGCGATCGCCGCACCGACACAATGGAAAACTCCGCTGCGACGAAAAACGCATTAATGCCAATCAAGGCCAACACCGAAAATAACCGCACCGCGATCTCTGGGCTAGTCAATCCAGGATCCACAATTGGCAACGGTACATACGTTTGGGCAAGTATTGTCAGCGGAAAACAGGCGTAAGCGTCCAAAAGCTATTTGCAGCTAAGTAGCGCGACTGACTCGGGCTTGCGATCAGGTCAGCCAACTACTTATCTGCCTCCCCAACTACGGACAATAGCAACCAGCATTCCAGGTGTGGCCTCACTACCTTCCTACCTGACCGAGTCATGTCACCAAGCATTTTGCGTTATTGCCCGCCGTTGACTGGGCCTCCAGACATCCGTAGCTTGGCTTCTTCAATGATTTCTTGCTCATTCAGCAGCATTGAATTGCTACCAGAAGCCGGTGAGGCTTGATTTGATGCCGCACTACTGGTGGGTCGAGCATCGGGTTGCCGGACCCCGGTGAGCGCTTGGCGTCCCAGCGCATAGCCCCACGAGGAACTCACCACGCCAGCTCCTACCATCAGTGCTAGCAAAACCGTCGTAAAGGCAACCGCAGGACTGATTCCCATCGCCCTTAGCACTCCAATTAATCGTGTCCAAATATGATATGCGCTCTTTCGATTTGCGACCAGTCACAGGCCAGAGTTTGCAACACTAGTCGAGGTGATCAGCGGGTTGTATTAAGGATTGATGGCCTGCGATCGCCAGCTTTGGTCAGGCTCCAGCCAATACTGATATCGATTTTGTGGGTCGCCGCGCAGTTCTAAATGATCGACCCAATCTGGGGCCAATATTAGTGCGGCAAAGGTTGATAGTGGCGGTGATGTGTCTAAATCGATGCGCGCGTAACCTTGCGCTGTGCGCGGTTCACCCGGCTCGGGCCAAACAAACTGTTGCCGTCCGTTGGCGGACAGTTGCTCCCAAGCTTGGTGGCGAGTTTGTACGGCAGCAAGGGCCTCGTCTTGTGCCGTGATTAGACTCAGGTGGCCACCCAAGCGAAATTGTTCCCGCGTTTTCGTGAAATACCAGCACAGCTCACCGTAGGGCTGATGGGCGATCTGTTTAACCTTGGCACTGCGAATATCAGTAATGAATAGCAGACTATCGGTATCGGACAAAAAGTCGCGAAACACCACTGTACGATTGGCGGGGCGACCGTCAGAACGGACTGTAGCAAGCTGCGGATAGCGGCTGTAAGCTTTGCTGCGATTGCGATGTAGTGCGCGCGCTAGAGGCGATCGCCAAGGAGCGAGTGACATGTGTTCAACCTATTTCATTCTGGGCCACGAAAGGAGAGCCCAGCGAGCTATCGTCATCTTTACCTAAAGTGAGTGAGCTGTGCCGGTTGAGGCGAATCACGTTTCTAATGACTGACCAAGGCCGTGATCGCTCGCATCATCCACCAACCACTTGTCCCTGGCATAGGTAAAGAAACCAGAAGGTGTGATCACTGACTGGATATCAATCATGAAATATCGATATGCTAATGAACTAAGGACTCGCTTAAGATTTGATTTAGCATCGCACTGAAGGATAATTATCGACTGCATGTTTTCCCCTCTTCCTTTCGTGATTTGGCGTTTTGCTATTAGGTATCCGCAGCGACTGATGCAACTGCCATGTGGTCTGCAGCCGTCTTGCCATGTTCTTTCCGATGAAGGGCTGATAGTCGAACACCGGACAACTGCATCACAATCGGTTGTTCTCCGATTTTCGTCAAATTAACACGATGCCCACAGTGACGCTGTTATGAGTATTCCAGTTGTATTGTCCTTGGTTGTTGGCCTCGTGCTGCTTGTCGCTGGAGCCGAGGGGTTTGTGCGCGGCGCCGCTAAGTTGGCTGCCGTCATTGGTCTGTCGCCTTTGGTGATCGGCTTAACGGTGGTGAGTTATGGCACGAGCGCGCCCGAGTTGGCAGTGAGTTTGCAAGCCAGTTTTCAGGGACAAGCTGAAATTGCTCTGGGCAATGTGATTGGCAGCAATATTTTCAATATTTTGATGACGTTGGGGATTGCCGCGATTGTGGTGCCCTTGACCGTGGCTCAGCAGATTATCCGTCTTGACGTGCCCATCATGATTGGGGTGACGGTGCTGATGCTTATGTTTGCGGCCGATGGTGAATTGGGCCGCTTGGATGGCCTGATTTTGTTGGCGGGTAGTCTGGTCTACACTGCCTTTTTGGTTTACCAGAGTCGCAAAGAATCGAATACGGCCGTGCAGGCTGAGTACGAACAGGAATATGCTGAGACGGCCCAGCGCAGTTGGCAACTCGCCCTCAAGAATGTGGCCGTTTTGGTAGTGGGGCTCACGGTATTGGTGGTGGGAGCCAATTTGTTGGTGTTTGGGGCAACGGCGATCGCTGAGTCTTTTGGTGTCAGCCAACTCATTATTGGCCTCACGATTATTGCTATTGGCACCTCGCTACCGGAGTTGGCGACGTCGCTAGTTGCCTGTTACCGAGGGGAACGAGACATCGCTGTGGGCAATGTCGTTGGTAGCAATATTTTCAATATTTTGACGATCTTGGGGGTGACGGCCACCTTTCATGGGGTGCCGGTGTCCAACGCGGCGATTAGT
>CAZFWL010000384.1:0-4212 GCA_964522775.1 uncultured Halomicronema sp. | reverse complement strand
CAACTTCATCGGCCAGACCATCTAGCATCATTTCTCGCTGTTCCCGGAAGTTGGCAACACCAGTTGGGAGCGAGCTGAGACCCCGCTGTTGGCGCAGGCAATTTAGCCAAGCACGCCGCCAGGGACCATTGTCAAACAACCCGTGCAGATAAGTGCCCCACAAGGCTTGCCGCGTATCCACAATGCCCAAAGATTTGTCTTCAAATAAGAAATCAAACTTGAGGCTACTGGTGGCTTCTTCCGGCGCCACTAGTTGGGTACGCCCTTGGTGCAATTCATATCCTGCGATGGGTAATCCTAATTGCGGATATTGCGAACTGGTATCGCGCTGACGGGCGATTTTGCGGGTGGTGATTACGGTCCGAATGGGCACAAGTTGTAGCCCTTTGTAACGACCGTCCTGGCCCTCAATGCCTTCTGGGTCAGCCAAATACTCGCCCATCATTTGGAAGCCGCCGCAAATTCCTAAAACGGTGCCGCCAGCATGCATATAATTTTGAATCGCCTCGGCCAAGCCTGATCGTTGCAAGACCAACATGTCAGCGATCGTGGTTTTGGTACCTGGCAACACAACCGCATCGGGGTAGCCCAAATCTTCGCCTGGACTCACATATCGCACCCGTACTGACTCTTCTGATTCCAGCGGGTCAAAATCGGTGAAATTAGAAATGTGAGGCAGCTTAATCACTGCGATGTTAATGGAAGCATTGGTTTTGTTCGCCGTTCGTTCTAACAAAGAAAGAGAATCCTCCGCTGGAAATGCTTGATTGAGCATCGGCAACACCCCAATGACCGGAATTCCTGTGCGCTCTTGCAACCAGTCGATTCCCGGTTGCAGAATGTCTTTCTGCCCGCGAAATTTATTGATGATGATGCCTTTGACCAACTGACGCTCATCAGGATCGAGTAATTCCAACGTCCCAACGATATGGGCAAATACGCCGCCGCGCTCGATGTCTGCTACCAATACAGTGGGCGCTTTGAGATGCTTCGCAACCCGCATATTAGTGAGGTCACGGTGTTTAAGGTTGATCTCAGCTGGGCTGCCGGCTCCTTCGCACACCAAAAAGTCGAACTCTTGCCCCAAACGACTCAGACTTTCTTGAATGGCCTGCCAACCCGTGTCAAAGAATTTTTCGTAATAGTCGCGCGCGGCAATGCGGCCAACGGCCCGTCCCCGCAGCACTACTTGAGAAGTCATATCCCCTTGCGGCTTGAGCAAAATGGGGTTCATTTCGGCTTGGGGCGCGACTTTTGCCGCCCACGCTTGAACGGCCTGAGCGTAGCCAATCTCGGCTCCAGCATTGGTAACGTAGGCGTTGAGGGCCATGTTTTGCCCCTTAAACGGGGCCACCCGCCAGCCACGACGACTTAAGATGCGGCAGAGAGCAGTTGCCACTAGGGATTTGCCTGCGTGGGACGTGGTGCCCACTACCATAATCGCCTTCATGGTTGCCTCCAAGGTTTCCCGCTGAGCTGTTGATGAGGTTCTGTCGTCTGACTATGCGCTAAGGCTGGCAAGACAGTATGTACTCAACTCTGATCACTTTCGTAAGAATACCCAAGGCAAGAGAGAATGATCCAAGCGATCGCGGAAAACATCCGTGCAAGCGCTGTGGGCGGAGATGCCAGGTTGAGCGTTTGCTTGATGCGGAAAGGAATCACCAACAGTTGTAGACGCTTATACGTTGTCGTCAGCCGTCGCCAAACATTCATTTGCCCATGCGGTGATCTTGGCGATCGCTGATCGCAATCGTTAAAGTGCAGAGAGGTGATACAGCATTTCATTATGGGATTGGCAATCGACCCCGCAGTTTCGAAAAAAGTCCAAAAGATGCGATCGCGAGTACGCTGGAAATCCCCAGCAATAGCGGCGCGAGGAATTGATCAAACTCGATTGAATATTGCAGATAGGCTGGCGTCAACGTCAGCCTTTTCTTTTTTGGTTATCGGTGACAGTGGTTTTGGGCCGCAGGCCTTTGGAAATCCTCAGCAAGAAGTCGCTGATTATCTAGCTACCCAAATGGCCGCTTGTCGATTTTTGCTTCACACAGGTGATGTCGTTTATCGCATGGGTTCGCCCGACCAATATCCCGCCAAATTTATCGAACCCTATCGAGAGTGGTTAATCGGGGGGGATGGGCGAACGCGATTGGACTATCGCCACATGGTTTTTCGCAAACCATTTCTGCCCGTGCCAGGCAACCATGACTATTACAATTTGCCGTTTCCATATGGTCACTTAGTGGCGGCGCTACAGCCGCTAAGGCGATCGCTCAATCTGCCCGTGCCGCCTACCAATGGTCGCCGAGGATCAGCTACGGGTGACACCTATGCCCGAGCTTTTTTGGATTACCTCAGAGACGTACCCCCCGCGCACTTGGCCCAACACCTCGAACAGCATTACACCACCCAGACCGAGACCGGTCGTGTCCTTACTTATGAGCCGGGGCAGTTTACACGGTTGCCCAATCACTATTATCAGTTTCGCTATGGAGGGATTGACTTCTTTGCCCTTGACTCCAGCACGTTTAACCGTCCAGTTGAGATTGATGGAGCCTCAGAGTTGACTGCGGCTTCACCGGGGCATCACCTGCCTCCCGATGTGGATTGGGAACAGCTGTTTTGGCTGCGCGATCGCCTCATGGCTTCCCATCAAAATCCCAATGTGTGGGGCCGCGTTCTATACCTACATCATCCGCCTTACATTACTGAAGCGAACAAGCGTCACGAAACCGCCTGCCGCACCGTGAGGCAACACTTGCGCTGGGTGCTCGATGCGGTGGTCGAACAAAGTCCAAATAGCATCTCCGACCCTCTACTGGATCTCGTACTCAGCGGTCATGCCCATTGTTTTGAGTATTTACGCACGGTTGAGACCGGCCACGGCGATCGCCATCTCAATTGGCTAGTGTGTGGTGGCAGTGGAGCGCGGCTGCGATCTCAACATGCTGACACGACCCTTTGTGAAATCCTGGATGGGGAGTCGCAGGTCATCGCTAAATCACAGCTATTCATTGGTCGTCACGGTAATGGTGCCGATACTCATTGGCCATATACCTTTGTCCGGATTGATGTGGAGCCAGGTCGCCACGGCGATCGTCCACAGTTCGTGTTGCGTCCGTTTATTGCACAAAACGCTCACAACACCTGGACTCGCTCGGAGTTCGCTCCGTTAATGCTGTCAGCCTAAGCTGAGTTGACGGCACTTTAGGACAGTCTTCATGATCGCGCTGTTTCCTTGAGCTAAGAGGATTCTCCTCAAGTCTGGATACATAGCCGCAATTTACAGAATCCATGGGTCTCCCCCAACGAGGATTCTGGGCGGCTTTGTACGGTTTCCCCATACTGTGTCGATCTCCTCTCAGGAGTATTATGTAGACTAAATTTTACTGCATGCCCTAAGCATCATTTACTTATGGAGGAGCGCTTACAGAAGATCTTGTCGCAGTGGGGTGTCGCCTCCCGTCGCGGAGCCGAGAGCTTGATTCAGGCAGGGCGCGTCTCGGTGAACGGAACTGTGGCCGAGTTGGGCCAAAAAGCTGATCCCCAATGCGATCACATTCAACTGGATGGTCGCGAACTGGCTCCGCGAGATCGCCCGCCTATTTACTATGGCCTCCTCAACAAACCGCACCGGACAATGTCCACTTGTCATGATCCTGAGGGTCGCCGTACCGTCATCGATTTGCTTCCTGCCGCCTTGAGGCAAGCGAGCGGCATTCATCCCGTTGGTCGCCTTGACTATAATTCCACCGGGGCCCTGCTACTGACCAACGATGGCAACCTAACCCATCGATTAACTCATCCGCGCCACCACATTGCCAAAACCTATCGCGTTCTGGTCAGGGGCAAACCGAGTCCTGATATTATCAAGCGGTGGCAGCAAGGTGTACGCCTTGAGGGATATCAAACTGCTCCTGCTGATGTGCGGGTTTTGTCGTCGGGCAAATCATCCGGACAGACAGAACTAGAGGTTGTCTTATGGGAAGGGCGCAATCGCCAGATTCGTCGAACGGCTGAGCAGTTGGGGCACCCGGTCAAACAGCTGCACCGTCTATCGATTGGTCCATTACATTTGGGTAATCTAAAGCCTGGGCAGATTCGGCCACTTTCGCCCCAAGAGTTAACACAGCTACAGGATATTGTCACTAATACTGCTGATGTGATAGGTGTCACATGATAGTAAAGTTGACAGAGATTGCTGTTAGA
>CAZFWL010000383.1:0-4218 GCA_964522775.1 uncultured Halomicronema sp. | reverse complement strand
TGGAGCCAGGCATCAAGATTGCGAATCTCGCCGGTAGCGGGGGGTGAGCATGCCTGATTGATGAGCTGACCGAGTCGCTCATGACGTGTGTTTAATATCCCCAAGTCGAAGGCAAAAGCTGCGATCTCACGATCAATCTTTAGCGATTAGCTGTCTGTGTCTAAGTTCTTCACTTTAAGGTGCAGATGGCTACGTGATGCTTCATTAAATTGCCTAGCAATCCACTGTTTGAGCGATTATGAATTCAACGTGGCAAACGTGGCTCGCAACGTGTTCTCGAGTGAGTGCAGGTAGTTGAAGTGGATGCTAGGAACTCGCTTATTGTCCAGAGAAGGACATGACCAAGTCATCAATAAACGGGACCACCAGCGCGGCGCACTCTGTGGGCAGCTCTTTTTGAATTTGAGCTTTGAGGCAGCTATAGGCTCGGGCGGCAGAATTGCCCTTGTGAACTGCTCTAGTAATGTTTTCCATCCATAGGGAAAAGCCTTGGCGAAAGATCTCTGGATCGCCCGTCAGAACCGCTTTTGCAACTTCTTGCAGGGCATAGCTCATATCGCGCTTGCATTTGGCGCTGTGGGTTTGCACTTCTTGGCGATGGGTCATGGCCAATTGTCGTAGTGCTGCGATGACCAGGGCCTCGCTTTTTTGGCTCAGTAGCTGATAAGTGGCCAGGCGCGTTTTATAAGACTGAATGTAAGTTTGCAAACCCCGGAGTTCTTCGTCATCGAGAAACCGACCATCAGTCTGGACTGTTGCGGTATGCAAGGTAGTTAGCATGAGTAACGATTGCCTCCAAAATTTACGGTCCAGGTGAGCTGCGATCGCGACGACCGGACGACGCTTAGTGATGCCAAGGGTCGCTAACTAAACAACGCTGTCAGTACACCTGTGTCGCCAGTTTGCCCTGGTAGAATTCGGGCACCGCAAGTATCGCTTTGAGATACATCAAAGTTCACGTGGCTGAAGTGTTGACTCACAAGAACAAACGGATGTGTCGAGTCTGTTCATAGCTTGCTTCCAGGCGAGCAAAGTTTTGAAGCTAAAGCTTTAGAGCTGCGATCTCATTCACCCTGCAGGCGGCTTTTCGTTAAGAAATATCTCTCAAATTTAACCTTGGTTGCAGCTGTCGGCCTGACCGCTAAATCGCTCACATCAAGGTGATAGCGTGATGGCTGCTACAAAATTTATTTCTACCAAATTTAATTCATGTACCAAAAGCGAGAAAAAGACTGGTTGGGTTCCTTTGTGATCGCTGCCCTTGGCGCTGGCATTATTACGTCACTGGCAGTGGCTCAAGGACAAAGCCCGTGGCTGGCTATGGGCATTACTGGTTTTGCAGCAGCACTAGCGGTCGCGATCGATCATTTTCTGTAAGCCGTTTGTTGCGATCGCTTGCTTGGTCAAAGCTCATACTGCTGAAACTAGTTAGTCTCATTGTCTTAACCTGCACCCTGCCTCCATTTCGGTTAAGCAAGTTGGTCTCGTATTCTTAGGCCGCAGCCTCGTCTGAGCTGATTATTCTCAGTCTAGGCAGACTTCCAGCAAGGACAAGTCATCGGAAAAGGTTGTGCGATCTTGGGTGCGGCTATTCACTTGAGTCAAAATCTCGTCAATCGACTGATTCAGGTCATGGGTTGATAAAACCTCAATAAAGTCATCTAAACCCATGATGGTATTGTCCCACTGCTTGATTTCGTAAACGCCATCGCTAAACAGGTATAAGCGACTGCCAGGGGGGATTTCACACCGATTCCAGTGGTATTGGATGTCCGTGAGCATGCCGATCGGCAGTCCTGGCGTCTTCAAGGTTTCCACCGTATGCTGCTGACCTGGTTGTGGAGTAATTAAGACGGCTGGCGGATGCCCGGCACTGGCATACATCAGTTGGCGATTGGCGCGGTTGTAAACGCCGTACCACATCGTGAAGTACTTTTCATTCTGATCGTTCATTTGAAACGTGTCGTTCAGCGCCTGGAGCACTTTTTCGGGACGATAAAAATTGACGTCAGGGAGCGATTGCGATCGCAGCATATTCAGCACTGATGTGGAGAGGAGAGCAGAGCCCAAGCCGTGACCCGAAACATCGAGCAGATAGATGACGAGATAGTCTGGATCTAGCCAGTAAAAATCGTAACAGTCGCCCCCCAGTGAACTTGAGGGAATAAACCGAGCATTAATCGGTACTTTTTTTGTCAAATCTTTGGGCAGCAGCGATCGCACATAAGCTTCTGCCTCTGACAGCTCTGTCTGTAGCTGAGCTTTCTGTGCTTGAAATTCTTGCCGCAATTGCAAGACTTGTTGGTTAGCCAGTAGGCGAGCTTGTAGCTTTTGCTCGTTCAAGGGATACGTTAGCCAATCATCAGCCCCCTTTGCCAAAGTCGGTAGCAGATGGGGTAAGTCCTCTTCCACAATTAAGGTGAGACAAAAAATTGGTGGGATGTCTGGGTGTGTCTTCCACGCTTGCCAAGTCGATGGCTGGTCAGTGGCGAGTGCCTGTTGCCAATCGCTAATGATTAACAATGGTTCGCTAAATTGAGTGAGATCAAGGGAGCGGGGATCTTCGCCCCAAAGGGTGATGTCATACTCTGCAGCGTCAATCAACTGATGAAGGTGATGGCGCAGGGCTGCATCTGAGTTGATCACCAGAATATGCATCATCCAGAAAGGTCCTATCCAAATCGGTAAACTGCCAAAGTCAGGACGATGGCTAAGTGTTCGTAGTGCCCCATCACGAAGATGGTATCTAATTAATCACTGCTACAAGCTAATCCGCTGAACTGCGTAAAAAGTGCTGGGTGGATTTGACAACTCTCACAGAATAATTCGAATTGCTGGTAATGAGCTCGTGAGGGTAACGGAGTGCAGTCAAATCTTGTTCAGTCCGTCCGGAGTGGACCTGCAGAAGTGATGTGGTTCGATTTGACCTGAGGGGTCGCAGCTTAGGTTCTGACTTGATAGTCAGGATCTAGTTCTATATGAATGTTTTCTTATCGGGTACTGGCTGTAGGATCGCCCCCGATAGTTGATCCGAGTGAAATCGGCCTGAATTTCTCCGGTGGATTGCACTGCGATGAAAGGTTGGTTTGCCTGATGGTATCGGCTCTTGCCTAACCCAGCAAAAGAGATCGGCATCCTTTGTTTGGGCACAGTAGTGATGTTAACAATCGACTCTTCGGGGGCGGTTTGTTTAGCAGGATGAATCATTGAATACGCTGATGACTAGTGCTAGGGTTCCCGCTCTACCGCTGCTTAGTAATAACGCGATGCCGTAAGCGTTTTTTATCGGATAGTGAGAGCTTTTCATGCCTGTGGTGACTAAAACGCGTATTCAAATACCTGCGGCATATCTTGAACGTTTGATTTAGACATATTCATAGCGTGTTTGGAAGATGTGATGGATGATCGCAATCTCCAGCCTCAGATCCAGGCAGAAGCCTGTACCGTGGTTCCCTGGTGGCATATTCAAAGTCTGTCTCTAGATGCAACTTGCGGTAGCCTGCCAGCTCATTGCATTACTTTGACTCTCCAAGATGAAACCTGCCAAGCAGTCTCGCACTTCGAGGCCGATGTCAGTCTGCCCGGTATTTTGATTCAGCAACCGGAAGGCATAGGGATGCTCTCCCGAAAACGATTTTATGAAATGATGAGCCGCCCCTTTAGCCTGGAGCTGTTTACGAAACGACCGCTGGCGGCGCTATGGAAATTCCTGCCGAAAACTGTTCTTGTACTTGAGCAAGATGTGTCAGTGCCGCTGGCGACTCGTTATGCCTTGCAGCGTGATTTGCCAGATATTTATGAACCTGTGGTTGTTCAACGGGGTCCGCAGCAATACAGTGTCGTAGACATTCATGCGCTTCTCCTAGCTCAAAGTGCCGTCAATGAGTTGGCGTTGACAGAGTTGACTGCTAGTCAAGCTGCCCTAGAAAAGGAAAAAGACCTTGCTCAAATTACCTTGACCGCGATCGCTGATGGCGTCATCACAACGGATGACCAAGGCCTGATCAGTGATATGAATCCGATGGCCGAACGGTTGACCGGCCGCCAGCGACAATCGACTCTGGGCAAGTCTATCGTTGATGTATTTAAACCGTTTCAGGAAGTGGTTAAGAAAGTAGTGGCCAATCCTGTCATCGAAGCCTTAGAGCTCCAAGAAACTATCTATAGCCCCAAGAATACCGCCGTGCGCCAGGGGGAAAAGTGGTTGGATATTCAATA
>CAZFWL010000382.1:0-4241 GCA_964522775.1 uncultured Halomicronema sp. | reverse complement strand
CGTGAAGGACATGACGCCCGTCATGGCGGTGGATGTGGACGATGCGCAAGAAATTCAGGGCATCAACAACCGCAAGCAATTGGCCGAAGCCTACAGCATTTTGCAAGACCGCATTAAAGACGAATGGATGGCGGCGGGGGTCACGTTTTTGGAACCTGATACCAGCACAGTGGATATCACGGTCAAGATTGCGCCAGACGTGATCATCGAGCCTCAAACACACCTGCGCGGCAGCACCGTGATTGGCTCCGGCAGCCGCATTGGTCCCGGTAGCCTGATCGAAAATTCCACCATCGGCCAAAACGCGACGATTCAATATTCCACCCTGTCTGACAGTCAAGTAGGCGATGGCGGGCGCGTCGGCCCCTATGCCCATCTGCGTGGTCAAGCTGTCGTCGGCGACAACTGCCGCATTGGCAACTTTGTGGAAATCAAGAAATCGACCCTGGGTGATCGCGTTAACGTCGCTCACCTGTCCTATCTGGGAGATGCCACCCTGGGCAATCAGGTCAACGTCGGTGCCGGTACCATCACTGCAAATTATGACGGCATGAAAAAACATCCCACGGTGATCGGCGATCGCACCAAAACCGGCTCCAATAGCGTCCTAGTTGCCCCGGTCACCCTGGGTGAGGATGTCACCGTCGGCGCGGGTTCCGTTGTCACCAAAGATGTCGAAGCGGATGCCCTCGTTGTCGCCCGCGCCAAACAAAGCACGATTCCTGGTTGGCGCTCCAAGCGTTACGGTCAGCCTAGCGAGTCCTGATCCGGTCGCTTGCAAGTGAGCCTCGTTAAGTTGGCCGCGATCGGCCAGCCAACATGTCACTTTTCGGCAAAGGTCGGCTGGGAGTTGTTGTCGATACTAGACTCAGCTCCTAGCAAGGACTCACGACATGTTCGAAACGCTGATTGCCAGTGGCCTGTGCTTTTACGTCAATGCCCAAGGGCAAACTATCGAGTTGACTGACCTCTGTGTTGACTCTGTCGCTGCGGCTACCCAAACCCAATACACCACAAGGGAGTCAGCCTTTCTAGCCCAATATCGTCAGCTACATCCCGACAGCCTCTTTACCGATGCGGAAGTCCTGTTTAGTGGTCAAGTTAGCTGTGGCGAAGCGGCCACCATTGACTCCGTGGCTGCTCTTGATTCAACCATCACATATGAAGACGAAACTAAGTTCGTCGAGATGCTGATACAACACTGGGAAGCCTCGCATACAGCGGCGCGATCGCAGCTATGCCCTGGCCGGCGCAATTTTTCAGCGCTTGATTAAACCTTGGGCCAGCATAGTGGGAAGTTGGTCACCCAATCATCTGGACGATACATAGCATCAGCGGTGGTAACTGGTACAATCCACGCGGGCTAGGGGGCGCAAACCCATCTACCCCTCACCCCCAATCACCCTCATCCCCAGAGACTCCTATGCCCCAGGTGGTACTGTTCGACCTTGACGGCACCCTTGCCAACACCGACCCGATTCACACCAAAGTCTGGCGCGACATTTTAGAACCCGAGGGCTACACCGTTGACGATGCCTTTTTCAAGGAAAAAATCAGTGGTCGCCTGAACGAGTACCTGATCAAAGAACTGCTGCCGCAGCTCTCCCCCGCCGAAGGCGAACAACTGGCCGTGGACAAAGAGGCCAAGTTTCGTGAGTTGGCCGCAAGTGAACTCACGCGAATGCCCGGATTCGATGAACTCTATGACTGGATCAAACGCCAGGGCGTGAACACAGCGGTCGTGACCAACGCCCCCCGCACCAACGCCGAATTTGTACTCCAGATTTTGCACCTCGAAACCGCCTTCGATTTTGTGTTGATTGCGGGAGAATTACCGCGCAGCAAGCCTGATCCGTTGCCGTATCAAACTGCATTGGAGCGATTTAACCTTGCAGCTGAGAATGCGATCGTCTTTGAAGATTCGAAAACGGGTATTCAGTCGGCGGTATCGGCTCAGATTCCCACCGTTGGTGTCGCCTCTACCCATGAGCCGGAGGTGCTGTACGGCTACGGAGCCAGCCTGGTCATTGACCAATTCAGCGATCCTCGGCTCCAAAAGTTTGGTCTGCTCAAACCCAATTAAATGACCCGATTCCCATTGCATCTGAGAACCGGGTCGGCGATCGGTAAATCAATATTGTTGTATCAATCTCTCCAGCCTTCAATTGCAGCCACCACCACATTCACATATGGATTATCCAAAAATTCCTCAATCGCAGCTTTACCACTAGCCACAAATGCCGCCACCAACCTCTGGCGGGTAGATAGTTGAGTTCCAGCGGTGAGAAAACTTTGTTTGTCCTGGGCACTTGCTTGGGGATTATTAACTTCCAATTGTTGGAGTAAGCCTTTCAATTGCTGCAAATCTTGCTTTAGTTGCCGTTTTTGAGGATCAACCTCTCTTCCCCCAGAATTATCAGTGATGTCAACATGAGCATTACTGGTCACGCCCGTATTGATGAATGAGCCTGAGACATTACCTCCAACACTCACAGATTTGTTCGATTTCGATGAATAGTTCATGATAGATCCCAGAAATTTCCAAAAAAACAATTGAGTTGGTCATTACGCAGACCAGCGACCCTGTACACCATTAGCGATGCCTGAATTAATAAAACTATTAAGGACATCACCCCCTACATGAGTTGAATGATCATCATAAATATTGAACACTTCATTGACATTGAAATCAGCAATGAATGCATTAACATAGCTTGGATTTTGAATCATTGAATGTAGCCTGTAAGCCACTTTATTTAGAAAATCTTGACTTTCATCTTTGAAGTATCGAGTAGTTCCAGAATTGAATTCAATAGCCAAATAATAAATATAGCTAATGCTTTTTAGTCGGCTGTCAAAAAAGAAAAATAAACCTACGACTACAATGAAGAACCCTAACAAATTGGCTCGTGGTTCTGTTGAGGAGAAAGCTACAAATGACCCACAAGCAATCCATAGGAGTAGCAAAATGCCAGGCATTGTGGCTCTTCGATCACGTTTTACCTTCCGCACAGTAACTCTTGAAATATTGCTGATTTGATAAACAGTATTACCAAATGTCAAAGCATTATCTTCAACTCGGATTGACTTTACAGTTTCAAGATTAAAGCTAAAGTCTTCTTCCGTATAAGTGGTTTTATGATCAGCCATAGAAATCCCACAAATGAACGTGTTCAAGAAGAAGGCCACACGACTCTAATATCAGGCAATAGAGTAATGCTTGACTCCCATTTAGACAGGCTTGGACTCATCAAGCTTCTTTGATAACAGCTTAGTCATTTTTTCCGAGATAGAAATATCAATTTCTTCGGGTTTCTTCAGGAAGTACTTCAGGATTTCATGGAAAATCTATACGGACTTTTGAGCTGTGAGCCCCGTCTTTGCCAAGCAGCACTCGTTAGGATGGAGATGCGTAGTGGTAAACCATAGGTAAGATAAACTGCTAGTTTTTTGGCCACTGTGATTATGACCCCAACGCTGAGACTGTATGGACTTCTGGCGATCGCTGGCATCATCGCAACTGCCCTCGACGCCATTGGCCCTGGTGAAGCGGTTCTCTCCTTTCCGTTAGAAGCCATGCTGTTTGCCAATGGCGTCATCTTGCTGGTCATGCTGCTGGACTGGGCTCAGGTGAGTGGGCCGCAGCGGGCGATCGCCCAGCGTGAAAAACTGCCCCGCCTGTCCATTGGTCGCGATAACCCAGTCACCCTCAAAGTCTCTGCGCCTAAAGCGGCTGCCAAGCTGCAAATTTTTGATCGCTACCCCAGCGATTTTGAGGACATTCCCATGCCGCTATCGGTAGACTTGCCTGCCAAAACCGCCACCCACATCACCTATCAAGTCTTGCCTCGGCAACGGGGCGAATATCAGTGGGGCGATTTGCAGGTGCGGCAACTAGGGCCATGGGGCTTGGCTTGGCGCAGTTGGACGATTCCTGCAGCACAAACTGTCGCGGTTTATCCCGACCTAGTGGGGCTGCGATCGCTCTCCGTTAAACTCGCCATCCAATCTACGGGCAGCATGCGCCAACGCAAACGGATTGGCATTGGTACCGAATTTGCGGAACTGCGAGAATACGCCATTGGTGACGACCCCCGCTTTATTGATTGGAAAGCCACCGCCCGCCGTAGTGCTCCCCTCATCCGCGTGCTGGAACCCGAACGTGAGCAATCTTTGATTGTGTTGCTCGATCGCGGTCGCCTCATGACCGCCAATGTAAAAGGACTCTCTCGCTTTGACTG
>CAZFWL010000381.1:0-4244 GCA_964522775.1 uncultured Halomicronema sp. | reverse complement strand
TTTGTCGATGCCCACGACCAAAATGCCTTTGTCGCCTCTTGCCGCATTGCCGCCTACCGGGGAAGTGAAGGTACGTTCTTCAACCGCTTTACGGATGTGACTCTGGCAGAGTTTGATGATGAGCAAATCGAGCAGTTCATCCGTCGTTGGTTTCGCTCGCCGCTTGATCAAGAAGCGGGAACCGCTGACCGTTATTGGGAATTGCTGCAAAAAGACGAGCACAAAGCCACGAAGGAACTGGCGCAAACCCCCCTGCTGCTGACGTTCCTCTGCTTGATTTACGACCGGGAACAGACTTTACCCGCCCAGCGCAGCACCCTGTATGGCAAAGCCCTCAACATTTTGCTGTCGGAGTGGGCTGCCCAAAAACGTCTAGAGCAAGACCCCATTTATGAAGGCTTTCATCCCGACTTAGAAAAAGTGCTGCTGGCGGAGATTGCCTATGAAAGCTTCAAGAATGATCAGCTGTTCTTTCTCAAGGATGACCTGACTCGTCGCATCAGTGATTTTTTAGCCGATACCCTGGATGCTCCAAAGCATTTAGATGGGGCGGCAGTGTTGCAGGCGATCGAAAAGCAGCAAGGTATCTTGGTCGAACGCGCCACTGGCATCTACTCCTTCTCTCACCTGACTTTGCAAGAATATCTCACCGCATTGCACATCATAGAAGAGCGGCTAGAGGATGAATTGGCTGAGAAACACTTTACTGATAGACGCTGGCGCGAAGTTCTATTGATAGCGATTGGACTCAGCGGGAATAGAGGGATTAAATTACTGGAAAGTATTGAAGCTAACATTCGCAGAAATATTAGAAGCTATCCAAAGTTATGTGAAATCGTTGGCTGGGCTGAAATGATTAGGTCGCCCGAGAAAAAATATAGTTTATTTGCGCAAAGAGCTGCAGCAATAAGTATAGCTTTGGATAGCATTAACTATCCGAATTATATGGATGGTAACGGCATATTATTTGAAGATAATATATGGAACGATCTTCGATACATCATGATTCTGACCTGCAAAGATAATGACTTTCATCGTACAGTTTCCACCCTAGAAACAGTTGCTAGCTTCATTCGGAGTTTTGATAATGTTGACAGCTTCGATGAAATAACATTTCGTATTGAGCACTCTGATGGCCGATTACCCAACGTCATGCTTGACACCAGAGCTATGAGTGCAAAAGGCATATATGACATAAGTGCGTTGCCAAACATATTTAAGGGTGAAAAAATAAAGGAGTTGAATAGAAATCTTGTCTGTTTTTCTAACAAGAATCGTGATGGGTTTAATTCCTCTCAAGATAATCAAAAGTGGGCTGAAGACCTAAAGAAACTTTGGTTTGATACCTTTGAACTCAGTGAAATAACTTTCTTGCCTGCGACCAAGGAATTTTGGGTGTTAGCAAATGAAGAAGTTTGGATGCTGATGGAATATACATACGCTACAAAACTGTTACTTACCTGTAAAGAAGCAGCTGTGCGTGTGCCCAGGCAAGCTTGGGCGGAGCTAGAGGCGCGTTTGTTCACGGTGTGAGCTTCCCAAAATCAACACTCTAAATTCGACGGAAAATCGGCTGGGTAACTCGATTGTGCGTCTACCGACTCATGCTAAGCCAATTGAAGACTTGTCTAGCCGTCAGCATTAAATCAATGTCCGACAATATTTTCAGCACTGCATTTTGATGACAGAAGATTGGCTGTTGCCGAGGTTGAAAGAGAATCACCGAGCGATCATCGGGATCGACTAACCAACCTAATTGGCAGCCATGTTCCAGGCAATGCAAGATATTGCCCGTGACGCGATTGGCACTTTGCTCTGGCGATAAAATCTCAATCACCCAATCCGGCGCGGCAAAGACATCATCGACGGGTTCGCCCTGCTCATCCAGCACAATATTCTGCCACCGAAACACCGAGACATCGGGAATAATGGAACGTCCGCCAAAGGTGCAGCGTAATTCGGGAAAAGCATAGGCAATACGTGTTGGTTCAGCCACTGTATTAATGGCGTCAATTAGCTTTCCCTGCAATCGCGAGTGACGAGATTTTGGCATCGGCTTGGGAACGATCACCCCCTCAATATATTCACTGCCGGGCTTGGTCTCTGGCAATTGCAGAAACTCTTCCAGGGTTAGGGATGTCGGTTTTGCGATCGCCATATCGCCCCATTGTGGCCACTTGATGTCTAATCATTTTATCTGGCTGCATAGGGGACGGTTCCTTCAGTAGGGAACCGTCCCCTGAATACACCTATGCCATGGTGTGGCCTTTAGCTGCGATCGCTTCTCGCACCGCATCTACGCTAGCGCTGGTCTCTGCGGTAACCGCCTTGTTATCCACATCAACCTCGACCTTGGCTCCCGCATCTAGCGACTGAATCGCTTCGGTCACGGCATCAGCACAGCCACCGCACTTTATCGAAGGCACCTTAAACTGCAACGTCATTGATTTATCGTCCTTTGCACAGCGTGTGTGCTCACAGCATAGCGAGGCGATCGCTCACCTGCCTGACTTTTAACCCAAAATGCGCTGTTTGGAGACATCGGGTATTTGTTTGGCGGGGCTTGAGAGCCCCCGCTGTCGCCGCCCCCTTAGCAAGGAGGCTCTGAATATTCTGGATTAAAGTCCCCCTTTTTAAGGGGGATTGAGGGGGTTCTGCCGGAGCTTGATACTAAATAAATACGATGCGAGTAGCGCACTTTCATTAATTCGATAATTCCAGTTTTGGCGGTGCAGCGATCGCCCCCAGGCAAGCTCACCCCTATTCCAAACTGCGGCCAAAGGGGAATAGTGCCAGAATCATCAGCTTGAAGTGTTGCTTGGCGAAGGGCAGGCCGATGATGGTGATGGCTAGCAGCACGCCCCAAAACAGGTGATTAAGCGCGATCGCCCAGCCAAAGATCACAATCCATACCAGATTCAAAATCAACACCAAAGTGGAGTCCGCATTAGGGCCTTTTTTGATGGTGCGGCCAAAGGGCGTGAAGGATGCGATACCAATCTCAATGGTTGCGAGGCCAAAAGGAATGCCGATGATGGTCAGGCAGGTGCTGATGCCGCCCAGGATGTAGCCCACCCCGCTCAAAAAGCCGCCAAAGATTAGCCAGATGATGTTGCCTAGCAAGCTCATAGTCGTTCTCCCTCAATCACCCACTCAACGATGCCATCATAGGCAAAAATAATCTGTTTTGAGCCGAACCGACCCCACCGTAATTCACCCACTTTGGGAGAGAAGAGTGTGAGAGTGGCAGGGGATGAGGGTGTGAGAGTGGCAGGCGTGAGGAGAAGGGCTACGCTGGCGCTGCTCTGAGTCATTCATACCGATTCTCTGTCACCAGGCTACACTTCCTGTCTCCCCTGCTCCCTGGCCCCCACAGCGCTTCGAGCCGATCTGTAGCGCGATTTTGGAGAACTGGTATTACCCATCTACCCCCTACCCATCCACTCATCTACTCCTCTCTGCCAATCCTCAACCGCAACCCGTTACAATCAGGTCGAATCCCTTCGCCGCGAATTGAATCTGCACCTATGACCCACACCATCTGGCCCGGCGATCCGCACCCCCTCGGCGCAACCTGGGACGGCAAGGGAACCAACTTCGCCCTCTTTTCAGAAAATGCCACGGCGGTGTATCTGTGCCTGTTTGATGAGCAAGGGAACGAGACCCAAATTCTCTTGCCCGAATGCAGCAACTACGTCTGGCATGGCTACTTGCCTGACATCGGTCCCGGTCAGCAGTACGCTTATCGCGTTGATGGCCCCTACGACCCCGAAGAAGGCCAGCGCTTTAATCGGCAAAAATTATTGGTAGATCCTTACGCGCGGGCGATCGCGGGCGACATTCACCATGGGGCAGGCACGTTCGGCTATCCCATCGGCGAGCTAGAGAACGAAGATCGCGACTTGGATGCCTCCACCCTGGATAGTGCCGACTTGATGCCTCGGTGCGTGGTGGTAGATACCACGTTTGATTGGGAGGGCGATCGCTATCCCTGCACCGCTTGGCACGAAACGATCATTTACGAGGCCCACGTCAAGGGCCTGACCCAGCAGCATCCTGATGTGCCCGAAGAACTGCGGGGCACCTATGCCGGAGTCGGCCATCCCGCCGTGATTGCTCATTTGAAAACGTTGGGAGTGACCGCGATCGAGCTGCTGCCCGTCCACCATTTCACCGCCTATCCGGGCCATCTGGTCAGTGCCGGATTGCGCAACTACTGGGGCTACGACTCGATTGGATACTTT
>CAZFWL010000380.1:0-4250 GCA_964522775.1 uncultured Halomicronema sp. | reverse complement strand
ATCCTGTCTTTAAGGATGGCGAAGGTCGTGTCTTGAGTGTTCGTCGTTTGCCGAACTTCTTTGAAACCTTCCCTGTTGTCTTGACTGATAAAGATGGCGTTGTGCGAGCGGATATTCCTTTCCGGCGTGCTGAGTCACGTTACAGTTTTGAGCAGACAGGTGTGACGGTTTCCTTCTTTGGTGGTGAGTTGGCTGGTAAGACAATCACCGATCCTGCAGAAGTTAAGCGGATTGCTCGTAAAGCTCAGTTGGGTGAGCCTTTCGAGTTTGATCGTGAGACCCTAGAGTCCGACGGTGTGTTCCGTACGAGTCCTCGTGGCTGGTTTACCTATGGTCACGCTGTGTTCGCGCTACTCTTCTTCTTCGGTCATATCTGGCACGGTTCTCGGACTCTGTACCGCGACGTGTTTGCGGGTATCGACCCTGACCTTTCTCCCGAACAGGTGGAGTGGGGCTTCTTCCAGAAGGTTGGTGACCGATCCACCAAGAGTAATGAAACTGTCTAACTTCGTTGTGAGTTAGCGGTTCAATTTCTAGAAGGCGCTTGATCATGTTCTTGCTGGTGAAATCAGTGAACGATTAAGCGCTTTCTTCATCCAAATCCCTTAGACTAACAACAGAGTAGGTAGAGTAGGAGGCTATAAAAATGGAAGCCGTTGCTTACATTTTCATTTTTGCTTGTGTGATTGGGACGCTCTTCTTTGCGATCGCCTTTCGTGAACCCCCTCGGATTACAAAAGACTAATTACTAGCGCTGTGATGAAGTGCATCCAAGTCACATTTTGTGACTGTTAGAAAAGCGGCAACCTGTTTTTAGCAGGTTGTCGCTTCATTTTTCGAAGGTTAGATACTATGGATGCAGATATAACCCCTAAAACTGCGGTAGTAGGACAATCGTTCCACTATAGCTAGTGTTTTAGGAGCATCTTTCGTTCATTGAGTTCTACCGGAGACATTTAGCGGCATGCAGTGTCCCTTCTGCCAGCATCCCAATAACCGTGTGTTAGAGTCGCGCTCTGCAGAGAGCGGCAGAAGTATACGTCGCCGACGCGAATGCTTAGAATGCCAAAGACGGTTTACGACTTACGAGCGGATCGAATATGTGCCAATTACCGTCATTAAGCAAAGTGGGGATCGCGAATCCTTTGACCGCACTAAAGTTTTGCGCGGATTAGTTCGAGCTTGTGAGAAAACGGGCACTTTGCCTAATACCCTGGACTCTTTAGTTGATGACCTCGAAGCCGAATTACAGCAGCGAGCACGCCGCGAAATTAGCAGTACTGAGATTGGCGAGCTGGTTCTCAAACGACTCAAAACTGTAAGTGAAGTTGCCTATATTCGCTTTGCCTCTGTCTACAGACAATTTCAAGGCATTCAGGATTTTACTGACACCCTCAAGCATTTGAATGCTGAAACTCAGGTCGAAACATCACCGGATACCACGGTCAATTCTCGTCTGAACGTGATGATTTCTTAGCTGTAGGCATATAAACCTTTGCCGCTATATCGCTTCAGCGCAACGGTGAGTTGTTGTTCGCAGAGCGCTGGTCTGGTAATCTTCGCAAGGTTCGGTCAAATATGCCACAGCGGTGCCTAAGTTACGGCAGACCTTACTGGGTGAGAACCCCTTGAGATATGACGAACTCCGAATCCCGCAGGTTAAGGCTATTGTCGGTAAGTCAAATACCTGCCCGGCACTGATGTCAGCTTCGGTATCGCCAATCATCCAACTACGTTGAGTATTAAATCCGAGGCGGTTTTGCTCTGCGATCGCAGCTTGAAGATGGGCCACTTTATGTTCTGTGCGGTTGGCGTATGCCGTCTCAGTGTCATCCGAACCGTAGATTTGGCTGACCATCGTAGCCAGATCATGCTGATGCAAAAAATCTAAGACTTGCGCTGCTTGCCGCAGAGTGACAATGATGATTCTGATGTTGAGGTCGCGTAAACAATCAAAGGCAGTCCGCACGCCGGGCTGCAGCTGGTCTTGATGTAATAGGGCGGGTTGATTGACCAGTGGTTCAATGCGAGCCAAAAAGTCATCAATTTGGTCGCCGGATAAACCAGACCAATCTGCGATTGTCGTATCGGGAACCCGGTTTTGCTTCATGTACCAAAACTGAGCTTTGGTGAGCCGTCTCACGGGGAGCACCCTCTGTCGCCGCGCATAGTCAGCTTGAGTAGCTTTTAGCGCTAGACAGTATGTTTGGTAGTACCGTTCAGAAACGTCGGCAATTGGCCCGTCAAAATCACAAAATAGAGTACTGCCTGCAGGTAGTCTGGGTGCAGTACTCACCATTGGGAGGTGTGAAGGTGCAGATCGGGAAACAACATTCTGCATGAGCAAAACCTTAAGAAAGATTAAAAAACATTGCCGATTTCTACACTCTAGCAGCCGTATCCGAAAAACGGGAGGATATTAGGAGGTTTCATATAGGCTGAGTTTATTACTTATGACTTTGATATAAGTTTTGGTCGGTTTTACTGAAGCGACTTGCTGGCAGCAATGTTATGAAGAGTCGCCGGTGCTTTACGGTTCCGTGACGCTTTTCGCTGATAGTTCGAGATCGGTATTACCTAGCTCTGGGATGTGTTGCTGACTAGCGTCCGTATTTTAATGGTGAGGAATGGGGGGATGCTGCACGATTGCCTGGTAAGCCTGGCGAACTTTTTCCGCAATCTCCGCAATGGTGGATTCGTCTGGCTGATTCTGTAGTGATCGATAAATCTGTAGCTCTAGACCCTGTAGCCCTAATTCGGTTTTGCCCGCAAAGCGAGGTTGCAGCACAAAGTGAATATGGTAAGGGGGCTGATCTACCCAAGAATTGATGTAGATTCGCTCGGCTCCCAGGGCCATTTGCATAGCTTGAGTCATTTGCTGTAAGAACGGCCCTAGAGAGGCCGCCTCGTTGGCAGAAAGTTCCCAAAAGTTCTCACGGTGAGCGCGGGTTTTGATGACGATCGCTCCTGGGCCGTGCTTGCCGATGCAGTGATCTGCCAGCCACCAAGTATTTTCAGCAATGATGCCCCCTGGTGCAGTGATCTTACCGGTCAAAATTTGGCAGGACGGTGCGACTGCCATTCACGATCTGGCAGGCCAAGCAGTCGGCAACGGGGTCGGGGGCGGGTAAGTGAGAATGATTCATCTCAATGGAGCTGAATGAAGACGGGCGCAACGATGGAACAGATGGAGGAGCACGCAATTATCTTACGGGCTGCCTCTGTGGGAGCCGCATTCCCCACAAGGACTGTAACAAAGCACTGTGGCTAGTGTTGGTGCTTTAGGCGGTTAGATGACCACTTTCGCAGTCTCCGTTTACACCGCGCCAGAATCATGCTGTCAGTGATGAAGTCGCTGACAGTTGTCAGGCCAACAAATCGAGCAGTAAAATCACTCGGTTTGCAGCTCCTTACTGCCTAAAGCTGCTTGGTTCATTATGCTGTCGAGCGTTAGCCGAACCCTTTGCCACCCTCGCTGGAAGGTAGGCAGAGGCAATCATTAAGTTGCTCTCGCAGCGCAGCGTGGTCAAGATTTTGGCCGATGAGCACGAGTTGATTTTTGGGTTCGCCTTTCCATTGATCATCGTCGAGGGAAAAGCGCTTGCCGCTGAGGTGGAAAATGTGGCGCTTAGGACTTTCGTCAAACCAGAGAATGCCCTTGGCACGGAAGATGTTTTCCGGTAGTTGGTTATCGAGGAAACGCTGGAACTTTCGAATCGCGAAGGGGCGATCGCTCTCAAAGGAAATCGAGGTGAACCCATCGATCGCTAAGTGATCGGAATGGTGATGATGATGTTCATGGTCGTGGTCATGCTCGCAGTGGCCATGATCGTGGTCGCAGTTGCTGTGGTCATGGTGATCATGGGCATGATGGTCGTGGTCATGTGCATGGTGGTCATGATGCTCATGGCCGTGATCGTGATGGTGGTCAGATTCTTGATCGAAGTACTTATCCGATTCGAACAGCCCCACACTCAAAATCAAAGGTAGCGGTACTTCGGAGCGAGTCGTGCGAATAATCCGCGCACCTTCTTTAACGTCCCGAATTTTGACTTCGAGGACATCGAGGTCGGCCTCATCGACCAGGTCTGCCTTGTTCAGCAGCAGAATGTCACCGTAGGCAATTTGGTTATACGCGGCTTGGCTATTGAAGAGATCCAAGCTGTAATTTTCGGCATCGACGACGGTGATGATGGAGTCGAGTCGGGTCAGGTCTCGCAGTTCGGTGCCCAAAAACGTAAGGGCGATGG
>CAZFWL010000379.1:0-4263 GCA_964522775.1 uncultured Halomicronema sp. | reverse complement strand
CACGACTTGAAATCTCCGTATACCCAAAACGAGCGTTCGCTAGTGGCATCAAAATTACTTAGATTTACGGATGAAAAAACGACGAATCTCGACTCGAAAGCGTTATCTAGATGCTGCCACTGTCACAGTTTGTTGCCAGATCGATTTTATCTGTGGACGATAGCGAGTTCTCTTAAAGGCTGGGCAACATAAACCTGTGCAAATCATGAAATGTGTTGTTCTCGCTACATAATTCTTGTGCGTCGAAGAATAACAGATTTCGCATTTCCTGAATCAAACAGATTTTGAGGTTTATCACCATGGCTGTTGAAAAAGTAAACTCTTCGTCCAGCTTGGCTGAAGTTGTGGATCGCATTCTTGACAAAGGTATCGTAGTTGATGCTTGGGTTCGCGTATCCCTCGTGGGTATTGAGCTATTAGCAATTGAAGCCCGAGTTGTTATCGCATCTGTCGAGACCTATTTGAAGTATGCCGAAGCAGTCGGCTTAACTGCCCAAGCTGCAGTTCCCGCTTCCTAGCGTGGTTTTTGTTTCTGATTAATTTGGCTTGGGAGGAAGCTTTGAGACTGCTTAGTCCTCCCAAGCATTCAAATTTTCCTAAGCTTGTCTACTGTATTTCCCCGTTGTTGACGCTGAACGGTTGGAGCCATCCATCAGCCCTTGATTGTCCGAGTGAAGTTTTTCTTCAGCACTTCATTAGGCTAAGCAATAGAGGTTTTGTCCTCATTCTTAAAAAGTGAGATCAAGCCTTTACAGAAATCGGTAGAGACCTTTCAACACACTTTACAGAATTTTATTAGGGAGATGACGGCTGTGACGGCACTCCGAGATGAATGGGAAGCTGCGCGTAAGATGCGCCAAGCAGAAGTAGTTCAACGCCGAGCAACGGTGTTAGAAGAATTAGCGCACTGTCAACAAAGGCGTGAGGCCGACGCTGCAAACATGCAAGGGGCGCTGGCAGAGCATTATGCGGCTGTGCAGGACGAGACAAATTTATATTTAACTCAGGTCGAGCAGCAGCGCCGAGCCATGGCAAAGCAAACATCTCAGCAGTTGAAGTCTTTTGATGCCGAACTCCGCAGCGCTGTCGCGGATCAAAGGGCCGCCAATCAAGCGGAGCTTACTGAGTTGCAGCAAGCCACGCAAGAACTGTTAACGAATCATCGGCACGATCGCGCCGCAATGGGCAGTCATCAACAACAAGCTTTGTCTGAGTATGTTGACGAGTTGGAAGACGTAGTAGCTAACTACTTGTCTGAGATCCGGGAAGATCGCCAGGCCGCAGCGGTGGTTGATCAGGCCCAGCGTCATCGCGATCGCGAAGTCTTGACCGAAGATGTCACAGCACTCCGCGAGGAATTTGCCGTTCATCGGCAGCAAATGCGCGACTTTCGCGAAAACCTGAGGCAGTCAGTCTGGGGGGAAGCGGCTCCTCAAGCTACACCTGCAGCGCCCCCCAAAACGGCAACCAAGCATCGTCGCGCAACGGCACGCAAGTCCCAAGCCAAGGCCAAACCTGCCGCCAAAGCTCCAATCGTGAAACCGGTAGCCAAACCCTCTAGTTCTAAAGCCACTACTGCAGTTGCCCCAAAGACCACCCCGGCAAAGTCCGCCGTACCCATAGAAGAAGCGGTCTTTGAATACTTACAAGAGCACAACGATGGCGCGCGCCTGACGGAAATTGAATCCACGTTAGGCATTAATCGATTCCAAGCGGTTGATGCCCTGCGATCGCTCATCCAAAAGGAGCTCATCGTGCAAAAAGATAGAACTTATCGTATCCAAGAGGAAGCCGTTCTGTGAGCACTGTTCTACAAGCCCGCCCCCGTAACTTTGTCAGCACCCCTGCTGTCGAGCGCATTGCTCGCCGTGCCCTGCGGTATCTTCAATCGGGATATTCGGTACACCTGCGCGGCCCTGCTGGAACCGGCAAAACCACCCTGGCTTTGCATTTAGCCGACTTGTTGAGTCGGCCGATCATGCTGGTGTTTGGCGACGATGAGTTCAAGACCTCTGACTTGATCGGTAATCAGTCTGGCTATACTCGCAAAAAAGTCGTTGATAACTTCATCCACAGCGTCGTGAAAGTTGAAGATGAACTCCGACAAAACTGGGTAGATTCGCGGTTAACCTTAGCTTGCCGCGAGGGGTTCACCCTGGTGTATGACGAGTTCAACCGCTCGCGCCCCGAAGTCAACAACGTTTTACTTTCGGCGCTGGAAGAAAAACTCTTGGTGTTGCCTCCAAGTGGGCATCGGCCCGAGTACTTGCGGGTAAACCCTCATTTCCGGGCCATTTTCACCTCTAACCCAGAAGAATATGCTGGCGTTCACGGCACCCAAGATGCCCTGCTGGATCGCTTGATTACTATCCACATGCCGGAGCCGGATGAACTGACCCAGCAGCAAATTTTGATCCAAAAAGTGGGGATTGAGCCAGCTGATGCACTGTTAATTGTCCGTCTGGTTAAAGCCTTTCAGTCTCAAATGGGTAACCATAGCGCCACGAGCTTACGACCCAGCTTGATGATTGCGACTATTTGTCATGAGCATGGCGTCGCCATGATGACTGAAGATGCTGATTTCCGAGACGTCTGTAGCGATGTCTTGCTATCTCGAATCACTCATGAACTGTCCCCTGCGACCCACACTTTATGGGATCTGTTCAATGAGTTGGCCGTCGGCACCGCCTTGGTTAGCACCTCGGATGTAACTGATTCTGCTCCTAAATCAAAATCGGATACTGGAACGACAAAAAGCAGCAAAAGCAAAACTGTCGCTAAAAGTAAGGCCAAAGAAACTCCTCAAGTCCCGGCATCAGCCGCCAACGAAGTTTCAGCAGCGGCTGATGGTATTACCTCAGCACCCGAGTTGGGTGAAATTGAGTCCGGCATTTTGACCTTCTTGACCGCTAAGGAATCGGCCTCGCTCTCAGAGATTGAGTCGGAACTTTCGCTAACTCGATTCAAGGCAGTCGATGCCTTGCGATCACTCGTCGAAGCAGGTTATTTGCAAAAGCAAAGCGGAGCAGGCAAACCAGCCATCTACTGTTTGCTGGCAAAGGAGTCATAGCCTACGGCTGGCTTTGGTCGCATTGTTACTTGTCTAAATAACTGAATGTTGGGTGTGGCGATTAGTGGGCATCCTCATTCAGTTTGCTTAAGGCAAGTAAATGATTTCTCATGATTAACAATCAGTGACCCACAATTGAGGCGATCGCACACAATTAGCCAAGAGGCCTAACCGCCCTCTTGCCGACTGACCGTTTTCAACTTTATTCGTGACGTCTGCGCCACCGCTGCTTAAAAAGGTAACTATGACTGGCCAATCAATATCGCGTTCTGCTGGTGGCAATCGTCAAATGGCGACTGCTACCCAAGGCTCCACTCTGGTAGATGTTTTAGAACGGGTGTTAGATAAGGGCATTGTCATTGCTGGCGACATCTCAGTGTCGGTGGGCTCGACCGAATTACTGACTATTCGCATTCGCTTGCTGGTCGCATCAGTCGATAAGGCGAGAGAGATGGGCATCAATTGGTGGGAAGGCGATCCGTATTTGAGTGCGCGATCGCAAGAACTGTTGACCGCTAACGAACAACTGCAAGCCCGTGTTGAGAGCTTAGAACAGGAGTTGAAACTGCTGCGATCGCAGGAATAACTGCCTGAATCAATTGCTCCAAATTTCTGCGCGAAGGCTTCACAGCACTGGACAATTCACCTAACGCTCATTGGAGAGGATGGGTCAGTCATTGAACTGTCAACAAAAACTGCCGCGTTCCTAAAGCGGACCAAGTTTAGGCAGTTTGCGACTAATACCGATTTCTCTATCACCAGGCTACACTTCTTGTCTCCCCCCGCTCCCTGGCCCCCAGAGCGCTCCGAGCCAATCTGTAGCGCGATTTTGGAGAACTGGTATAAGGTCTGAACGGCGGCAGAGTTCTCTAGAATAGGCACAGCCTCACACTGAACCAAGCCAATGCCTACGCCTCGCCTCATCATCATCGGACTAGATTGCATGGAACCTTCGCTAGTGTTCGAGCGCTGGCGAGATGATTTACCTAATCTGAAGCGGTTGATGGCCCAGGGCAGTTATGGACGCTTTGAAAGCAGCATTCCCGCCATTACGGTTCCTGCTTGGAGCTGCATGATGACCGGGCGTGATCCTGGTGAACTGGGGATTTATGGATTTCGCAATCGGCGCGATCGCGATTACCACAGCATGGGTATTTCCGACGGGCGCGCGGTGAAATTTCCTCGCCTGTGGG
>CAZFWL010000378.1:2461-4271 GCA_964522775.1 uncultured Halomicronema sp. | reverse complement strand
ACCCTGGAGTGAATCAACGCCTGCGAGAGATGAACGTTCACTTCATCGAAGTGATTGACGGGCAAAAAGACTTCACTGTAGTGGGCGAAGGCGACGTGGTGATTTTGCCAGCCTTTGGTGCCAGCGTGCAGGAAATGCAGTTGCTGAACGATCGCGGCTGCACCATTGTCGATACCACCTGTCCCTGGGTTTCAAAAGTGTGGAACACAGTCGAAAAGCATAAGAAAAAAGACCACACCTCCATCATTCACGGTAAGTACAAGCATGAGGAAACCGTCGCCACGAGTTCTTTTGCCAAGACCTATCTCGTTGTGCTGAACCTGGACGAAGCCCAGTACGTGGCCGACTACATTTTGCACGGTGGTGACCGCGAAGAATTTCTCACCAAGTTCCAAAATGCGCATTCCGAGGGCTTTGACCCGGATACCGATTTGGAGCGCATCGGGGTGGCAAATCAAACCACGATGTTGAAGGGAGAAACCGAGGCAATCGGTAAGCTGTTTGAAAAAACGATGCTGCAAAAGTACGGGCCGCTCGGCCTCAACGAACATTTTCTAGCGTTCAACACGATCTGCGATGCGACTCAAGAACGACAAGATGCGATGTTCGAACTGGTCGATGAAACTGTTGATGTGATGTTGGTCATCGGCGGCTACAACTCCTCCAACACCACCCACCTGCAAGAGATTGCGATCGAACGCAATATTCCCTCATATCACATCGACGGGCCAGAGCGAATTGGGCCGGACAACCGCATTGAGCACAAACTGCTGCACGGCAACCTGACGATGACGGAAAACTGGCTGCCAGAAGGTGCGATCGCGGTTGGCGTCACTTCTGGTGCATCGACACCTGATCGCGCAGTGGAAGAGGCGATTGAACGGATCTTTCAACTTAAAGGCAGTGCTTCATTAATCTCGGTTCAGGGATGAAAACCTGCGTTCTGTCCCTGGTTACCTCCCTTTTAAGAAGACTAAATTTTTAGTCCAGAGCGTTATGAAATTGCCGATCTTTCAGGTCGATGCCTTTACAGACGAAGTGTTTGGGGGCAATCCTGCGGCAGTTTGTCCCCTTGAGCAATGGCTGCCTGACAACGTGATGCAGCACATCGCCATAGAGAATGCGGTTGCAGAAACTGTTTTCTTCAAACAGGTGGGCCAGGTCTTCGAGATTCGTTGGTTTACTCCAGAAATTGAAATGGACTTGTGTGGGCACGCCACCTTAGCTGCCGCCCACGTGATCGCCAAGCACCTAAATTACGGCTCGCCGGTCATTGAGTTTCAATCGAACAGCGGAAAGCTTTCAGTCGCTGTCCAAGAGGAACTGCTGACGCTCAATTTTCCTGCTCGTAAACCCAAACCTAGCCAAGCTCCGCAGCTTGTCTTAGATGCTATTCAGCATCCACCGACCGAAGTTCTCAAGTCGAGAGATTACGTTCTGGTATTTGAAGACGAATCAATTATTCGACATCTCAATCCGAAACAAGGACTCTTAGACCAAATTAATCTTGACCCAGGTGGTGTGGTGATTACGGCACAAGGAGACAAGGTCGATTTCGTGTCACGTTTTTTCACGCCTCAAGCAAGCATTTTTGAGGATCCAGTAACTGGCTCTGCCCACTGCTCATTGATTCCCTATTGGAGTGAGAAATTGGGCAAAAATTCAATGCAGGCTTTACAACTCTCTCCAAGAGGGGGCAAACTGCTTTGCCAGCATCTAGGTTCAAGGGTTCTCATCTCGGGACAGGCAGTCACCTTTTTAGAGGGATACATCACTCTCTAAGGGACTAGTGAAGCAAGTTCTCTGCGAG
>CAZFWL010000378.1:0-2450 GCA_964522775.1 uncultured Halomicronema sp. | reverse complement strand
CTTCGTATCTACTGCAAGGCCTCGGCCACGTTTTGATCCTCGGGCTCGTTGTCTTCCAGCAAAGATTCCAACAAAGGCTCAATCTCTTCTTTGAGATAGCCTGCGCGGATAAATTGGGCGTAGGTATCGGCTTCGATCGCGACCAAGCTTTCGTTCAAGCGATCAATCAAAATCTTGGAGAGTTCAGGATGCTCGGTCTGCATTGTCCGCATAGTTTCCTGGACTTGCTCTAGCTGACCTTCGACTAATGCCATTTGATAGTCACAATATTCAGCATCGACGGAATTGCTTTTTTTCACGTCTTTGAGTTCATCCATGACCCGATTGAGGGCAACCCGCCGGGCAATCTTTTGAATGAATTCTTGTCGCAGGGGTTGATCGCCCAGCAGGTTGAGGGACTGCAGCAAAGGCTTAGTGGTCAACCCTTGCACCAGTAGCGTAAACAGCATGACCCCAAAGATGATGGCGATGATGTCTTCTCGCTCTGCCAGTGACTCGGGAACGCTCAACGCTAGGGCTACGGAAACCGACCCCCGCAGACCGCCCCACCACAGCACGACTTGATTCGGCACCGTGATATTCGATTTGCCCCACCAGTTACTGATCGCACTCAGACCAAAAATACTGACTGCTCGGGCCACAATCATGACGGCGATCGCAATCAAAATGGTCTGTAGATTGTCAATTAGCCCGTCAAACATGACTTGGTCGCCAATCAGCAAAAATACAATGGAATTGACGAAAAAAGCGACAAAATCCCAAAACTCTGACACTGACAGCCGCGTCCGGGGACTCATGCCAATCCGCGAGCCAAAATTCCCCAAAATCAGACCAGTCGTCACGACTGCGATGACTCCAGAGCCACCCAGTTGTTCAGCAACCAGGTAGGTGCCATAAGCCGATACCAAGGTCAGCGACTGTTCTACTAGCGGCAGGTCAAATCGCTGGGTGAGGTACGAAATCCCGAAACCGATCAGGCCACCAACGCTGAGGCCGATGCCAACAAACACCAGAAAGCGCGAAATGGTTACCGGAATATCAAACTGTTCTAGGCCCAGCGCGATCCCCAGTAGCAAGTTGTACGCCACAACTGCCACCCCGTCGTTAAACAGACTTTCCCCTTCCATCAGGGTCGTCAGGCGTTTATCGACCCCGAGTTCTCTGAACAAGGCAACAACGGACACCGGATCTGTTGCGGATAAACCCGCCCCAACAAGCAGTGCCGTCGCCAATGATGCCCCGGCAAATTGCTGTAAGCCCAAAAATAAGCCGCCGACACAGATGACGACACCCGCGATCGCAAACAACCCGATCGGCAGCCAGTCACGTCTGAGATTAGACCATTTGATATTCCACGCCGCCTCAAACAGCAACGGGGGCAAAAAGATAAAGAGGATCAACTCGGGAGAGAGATTGATCAGCCGCACATCCAACGTCGCTAAGCCCAACCCCACTAATAGCAACAGCAACGTGTAGGGAATGTTGCGCAGCCAACTGAGCGCTCTAGAAAGCGTTGCAACCCCCAGAGAGACTGACAACACGAGTAAAAATTGCCGTAACCCTTCCTCAATCAAAGGATCTTCTAGAGCGGCTTCGGCTATTAAGGCAGGAAAGTGCATAGCGCAGGCGGGGTGATAAAAACGGCCAATAACGACATTACCTTACTGCTAGTTGTCGCTGATGTGCTGATAATTGCGCGAGTTGGTGCCAATCGTGAAATTCACTAACCTTGCCGCAGCTTTTCGGCTTGCTTCAGTAACGAATCGGCAAAGGAGAGGGCTTCTTGATGGGTTTGGCCACCTGCGAGTTGCGCTAGTTCATCACGGCGCATGGCATCGTCCAGCGGGGTAACTCTGACCACAGTACGAACTTGGTCGCTAGCCGCTTCAGAGGGCTTGGCTTTTGACTTCCGCTTTTTGCCACCGCCAGACAAGGCTGGTTCAATGACTTCTTTGCCCACGCGAAAATGAGCATCGGCCATGGCGGCGACCATCGGTTGATGAGTCACACAGAGAACTTGTTGCGATCGCCCTAGTTGGTGCAGTTTTTCGGCGATCGCTTGGGCAACCCGACCGGAAACTCCCACATCCACCTCGTCAAACACCAGCGTATTGACCACATCGAGTTGCGACAGACAGGCTTTGAGCGCCAACAAAAAGCGACTCATTTCACCGCCAGAGGCCGTTTCGGCGAGCGGTTGCAACGGTTCTCCCGGATTCGGACTGAATAGGAACTGAATTTTGTCCGCGCCCAAAGCCGTTGGCTCCGCCGGAGAAACGGCAACCTTAAATTGCACGCGTTCCATTGCCAGCGGTTTCAGCTCTTTGACCAGTTGCTTCTCCAGCGTTTTCGCCGCTTTTTGTCGTAGTTTCGTGAGGCGATCGCAGCTATCAACCAGCACGGTTTGTGCTTTTTCATAGGCCGCTTCCAGCGCTTCTAACGATTGCCCC
>CAZFWL010000377.1:0-4272 GCA_964522775.1 uncultured Halomicronema sp. | reverse complement strand
AGACGCGAACGGCAATGGGCCAAAATTGACGTCAATTGCCCCTGACTGCCGCCAATAAAAACGCGGTCAGGATTGGGTAACTCCGCTAAGGCTGTGGGGGCTTGTCCTGAAATGACATGAATATTGGGGGTCTGGAAGCGTACGGCATTTTGCCGAATCAACTCCACACCTACCGTCGTTTTTTCGATCGCCCATACCTGTGCTGTCGGTACCAGGCGCGCTATTTCGATGCTGACGCTGCCAGTACCCGCCCCAATATCCCAAACAACTTGATGAGGCTGGAGGGCTAGCTCGGCCAGAATCTGCACTCGTACGGCTCGTTTCGTCATGAGGCCGGGGCGATCGCGAAAGCTCAAAAACGCCGAGTCCGGAATTCCCAACAGTGGGACGATAGCGAGTGCAGGCGATGAGTCGTGACGTTGCAAAATCACCACATTGAGAGCGCTCCAGCCACTTGCAGGCACCTCAACGAGGGTAAACTGTCGCACTTGTTCATCTGGGCCGCCCAAATTCTCGCAGACCCACATTCGGTAGTGGGCAGGAAGGCTGAGGGATTGCAAAAATTGAGCGATCGCGGTCGGGGTATTCTCTGGGTCAGTTAATACCGCAATGGGGGATGCGCCCTGTTTGACGGCAGTGGCTAAACGGTCGAGAGATCGCCCGTGGGCACTAATGACTGTCGCCGCTTGCCAGGGCAACTTGACCCGACTAAAAGCTAACTGCACTGAACTCACGTGGGGGTGAAAGGTGATGAATTCTGGCGGCACGACTTGCAGTAACTGCCGCCCCAGGCCAAAGAAAAGCGGATCACCCGAGGTCACCACGACTAATGCTGGATGGGGCTGAGTCACATGCTGCCGTAACCGCTCAGGCAAATCGGTTAGAGGCCATTGCTGAGCTGGGTGACTGGAAAAATGCTGGAGTAGGCGATCGCTGCCAGCTAAAATATGCGCTTGTTGAATCACCTCTAGTACGGTTGGGGCCAATCCAGCCGCTCCATCCAACCCGACGCCGACGACTTGAATTGGGGTCATGGCTGAGCTTCCCAGGCGAGAACCAGCAGGGCATTGACAATCGCTGCCGCGACGGTTGAGCCGCCCTTGCGTCCATTTACGCGAATTTGAGGAACGGCTAGCTCTGCCAGAGACGATTTGGCTTCTAACACTCCGACAAAACCGACGGGCACCCCGATAATCAACGGCGGTTTGACCGAAGCATCGGCAAGGCGATCGCATAGCGCCTGTAACGCGGTCGGTGCATTGCCGATAACGTAAATCGCTTCGGGCCATTGCGCCAGCGCTCTCAGCAGACCGGTTTCAGTGCGCGTCCGATCAGGCTCAGCTACGGCGGCCAAGTCCACCGCGGTCCATAGGGGATTATTAAACGTACGCTGCACCATGCCCTGGCACCCCTGGCGAACCATTCCGACATCTACCACAATAGGCGTCTCGGTCTGGAGAGCTTGGATGCCAGCCGCGATCGCCCCAGGCGAAATGTGTAAGGTCTGCGCAAATTCAAAGTCTGCGGTGGTGTGGATGATCCGGCGGAGAATCGCGTATGCTTCGGGGGCAAAGTCATGGCGGCCCATTTCGCGATCGATGCGGGCAAAACTTTCATGCAAAATGGGATGTTGCGGCAGCGAAGGCATCGTCACCCTGAGTGATGGGACTTAAGATTTTAGAACGGTTTGGCGTAGGGCAGTATTCACAAAGCCGATGGCAGTCTATTACTTTTGGGGCGACGACGACTTTCAAATGAATCAGGCGATCGCCCAACTCAGGGATCGGGCGATTGACGCCGCGTGGGCCAGCTTTAACTATGACAAAATCGGCAGTGACGAGGCCGAAGGTCCTACGGTGGCCTTAAACCAGGCGATGACTCCTCCGTTTGGTACGGGCAAGCGGTTTGTCTGGCTGGTAGATACGCCCCTGGGGCAACGATGCAGCGAATCCCTGCGCCTGGAATTTGAGCGCACTTTACCTAAGCTGCCCGACACCAGCATCTTGCTATTGAGCAGTCGGCAAAAGCCCGATGGTCGCTCAAAATTTACGAAGCTACTGCAAAAACAGGGTGAAATCCGCGAGTTTGGCACCATTCCCCCCTGGAAGAGCGACCAGATTGCGCGGCAGATTGAGCAAACGGCCCAAGCCCAAGGACTTTCTCTAACTAAAGAGGCCGTGGATTTGCTGGTGGATGCGGTCGGCAACCAAACTCGGCAGCTCATGTTGGAGCTGGAAAAACTGTCGCTATTCTGGGGCGATCGCGCCGCCCCCATTGATGCCACTGCGGTATCGAAATTAGTGACGGTCAGCACCCAGAACAGTCTGCAATTGGCCGCAGCTCTACGCGAGGGGAATACGGATCGGGCCCTAGGGCTACTGGCCGATTTGCTCAACCGGAACGAAGCACCACTACGCATCGACTCTACCCGCGTTGGGCAGTTTCGGACCTGGTTATGGGCCAAGCTCATGGCCGAAAGTGGAGAGCGCAACCCGCAAACCATCGCCAAAGCGGCGGAAATTGGCAACCCTAAGCGCGTTTATTTTTTGCAAAAAGAAGTGGCGTCGCTATCGCTCAGCGGTCTACAACAAGTGCTAGAACACCTGCTGGCACTCGAAGCTGGGCTAAAAAGTGGTCAAGATGCCACCGCTCTCTTACAAACGAAGGTGGTCGAAATCACCCAAATCTGTCAAAATCCTCGGCAGAATTATTCGCGCTCTCGGTAATCTCCTGATTACAATGAGTAGCTGCATGAGTAATTGCTGTCCACATTGATATTGGAATTGAGTCTCAGGCTATGACAAGTTCTGTTGTGAAGCAAATCTCGAAACGGCAGCAACGATGGTTAAAGTTGCTGGCGGTGGGTGTGGTCTCAGGCTGGTTAGGGGTTGTGGGCTTGCCTGCTACGGCTGGGACACAATTGCCGCTGACCCAGAGAGCGGCGATCGCTCAGAGCAGCATCTCGAACGAAGAAATCAACCAGTATGCCCGGGCGGTGCTAGCGATCGACCAGTATCGCAATGCCGCCTACACCCAAATCAAAGACCTTTTGCTCACGGTGGAGATGGACATTAGTTCGATCAACGTGAGCTGCACAAATACCCAAGACATTTCGGATGTGCCTCGCTCAGTGCGTCGTGACGTGCGAGAAATTTTAACGGGCTACTGCAACGATTCGCGGAGTGCCGTGGAAGATACGGGCCTCACCTCACGACGCTTTAACCAAATTACCGACGCTCACGCTTCCGATGAGGCGGTTTTTGAACGCATTCAACAAGAACTGTTGCGCTTGCAAGAAGCCCAATAGCAGGGATTGTTACCTCCAATCATTGTTTGCATCGTGTCATCGCAAATTATACGGATTTAACTCGGCGGTGCTGGAAAAAGGGGATAGCTCCCTTCCAACCACGTTTTCCGGTACAGACCTATGCATACCTGGGCGCTTTTTTCTTGCAGCAGCCTGATTACATTAACGGCCTATAACCTCACCCATTTGCCCAAAACCGCTAAACCGGCTCCTGAACCTGAGCCCGACGCTAGCGATCAGGTGGCCGAGGAAACTAAGTTTTCCTTGGATACGATGAGCGGTCAATTTCCCGAATTTGAGCGGATTGGCCAGCCAACGTCGTCAGCTCAACCTCAGCTTTCCAGAAAAATCGAAGAGCCACCAGGGGTCAACCCAGCACTGTATGATCCGGCTCAATATCAAGTCAGAGAAGTTGAGTTAGTCGGGGGGTTGCCCGCAGCGAACTCAACCGGCGTCAATTATCGGATTGATCGAATTGCCCCCTTGCCCACTTTGGTGCCCCCACCACCGGCAGTCAATCCTTTTCCCATGGCAGCCAGCCCCTCAACGGTAGCGATCGCGCCCCGACCCCGCCCAGTGGCTCAACCTCGACCCGAGCCAGCAGCAGTGGCCCCCAGTTTTGCGCCGCGCGTAACTTCACCACCTACCTCACCGGTTGTGAGTACGCCAACGCCGGCCAAAGCCCCCCCCTCTCCCCCCACTGTGGCCCCAGAAGTGAACCCCAGCAACGAGTCTGCCGACCTCTTTGCGGCGCTGCCAGACGAGATTGAGATTGCTCCGCCGACCGAATTACCCGACCCCTTGGCCACGCCGCCAGTCACCCCAGAAATGGCGATGACGGATGTGGTGACATTTGACCCGTTGGCCGAAATGACCACTCCTGAGGTGGCCGCGACTCCCGCTAATTCGGCCACGACCTTAGCAGATTTATCTGCCTCCCCAGCAGCCGTTCCCGAGGTCGCGGC
>CAZFWL010000376.1:0-4274 GCA_964522775.1 uncultured Halomicronema sp. | reverse complement strand
CCGCACGAAATAATCCCCACCGCCGATCAGCCGGTAATTCTGCAGCCGACGACTGAGCATAGTCATCAGTTGGTTGCCACTTTGACCGACGACAGCGGGACTGAAACTCAACAGACTATCGACCTTAACTCGGTACAACTCTTTGATTTAGTGGAAGCGGTTGATCAGCTCTTGGCTGATACCTTTACCCTGCCTGATATGGCCTTACAGATTACGCCGCTTAATCGCCGCCATGCCCGCCCAGCCGAACCGGCGGCGCAGCGTTTGATTCCTGCAGCAGTGGGTGTTTCCACGTTGGCTGTGGCATCGGTGCTGCTCTTTATGGTTCCCGTGCCCGAGTTTGAGCCTCAGCGCAGCGATCGCGAAGAGCAATCGGAGCTGGTGGAGACAGATGCTGCCAATGCTCCCGAGAGTGGTGCAGCAGCCCCCGGCACTGATGATGCGGAGGCGGTGCCTGCCGACGCTGCCGATGAGTCTGAGAGCAATCCCGATACGGAAGCTGGCGTAGTTGATGCGGATACTGAGCTAACTGATGAGGCTGACTTTGCAAATGATGAAGCCGTGGCGGATCCAGTAGCAGCAGGCATTGCTTTAGGACGCTTGTCGACCGCTCCCGAGATCGAGGACGACGAGCTTCTCAATGATATTGAAGCTGATGTTACGGACACCCTGGAAACAGCTTTGGCTGAGGATGGCGACCAGACTTTTAGTGATGAATTGCTCTATCGCATTGCGGTGTCTACGGACGGCGAAATCTTGGGCTACAAGTATGAAAATGATGCTGCCCTTGAAAATATTGACCGCACGCCTCTACCCCAGCTGACCTTTATTCCCATAGATGTTGAGCGGGTGATCGATGAGCCTGTGGCACAATTTCTCCTAACGTTGCAGCCTGATGGCACTGTCGAGCTAGAGCCAGTCGATACGGCTGAGCGGGAATAAATCGGTGTTGCGGCGATCGCTAGTGCGCTTGCGAGTTCTTCGGTTCAGCGAGATGACTTAGACAGTAACCACGCGGAAACGCTGCCGCCAATAAAGCCAAATAAATGGCCTTCCCATGAAACCCCCGGTTGATTGGGCAAAACGCCCCAGAGAAAACTGCCGTAGAAAATAATGACCAGCATGGAAGCAGTGACGGAAAAGGCACTGCGATCGAAATAACCGCGCAATAGCAAATAGCCAAAATAGCCAAACACCACACCGCTAGCCCCAATGTGAATCGAGTTTGGCGCACCAATCAACCAAGTGCCTAAGCCACTGGCCAGGGCTGATAAGCCCGTCACTACCCAAAAATCCTCGGCTTTGCCTAACATCACCAGGCCCCCCAGGATAATCAGGGGAAAGGTATTGGCTAACAGATGGCCAAAATTGCCATGCAAAAAGGGCGCCCAAAGAATGCCTTGCAGTTCATTCAACTGGCGTGGGTAAATGCCGTTCAGAATTAGCCGACCGTCAAACAGTCCTACATTCACCAGGTGAATTCCCCACAGCACAATGACTATCGCCACCAGATTCCACACGGGATTGTAGGGCGATCGCGATAGCGGTCGAGGGAACTGTGATGGCATAACCGTGAGAGAGAAATGTGGACAGAGAGTCAAGCAGTGTTGCCGGTATCACAGGAAAAAGCTTTACTGTCGGCAATAGTTTTTGACGGACAACTCAGATCAACTTAAAAAGTTAAAGTAGCGGTGTTGGCTGCCGAAAGGCTTACAACCCTCAGCATACTAAGTTCAGCCTGTCCGTGATTATTACTGAATTACTAGCAGTTTTGTCGGTTTCAGCCGCAGCCGGTTTGCGTATTGCTTTACCACTGCTACTGATTGGCCTACTGTCGGGTGAGCTGTGGTCGCGGATGCCGGGCTTATCGCATTTGCCTCCCACCGTTGTTGTTGGGGCGTTAGTGAGTTGGACATTGGCCGAGCTGAGCTTTTCCACGCAGCCTTTGATGCAGCGCTTGATTCGTAGTACGGAACTGATACTCAGCCCTGTTGTTGGCGCGATCGCTGGCATTGCTGTCGCTCGGACTTTTCAGATTGCGGATGCGCTCGTACTCGTGTTGGGCCTACTGGGGGGGCTATTAGCGCTGGTCATTCATTTAGTGGAGGTCGGCTGGATCTACCGTCTCAAGCGCCCTAAAGGATGGGTCATTGTTGCGGAAGACTTTTTGTGTGCGTGTTTGGTCTTGTTGGCCTTTGACGCGCCCCAACAAGGTGGACTCATTGCGCTGCTGCTGCTTTGGCTCGCGCTGCGAACATCACAAACTTGGCGACAATGGTACATTCAGCAACCAGCACGAGGCGATCGCGGGCCACGACGACTTAGACGCGAACCAGATTAAATTTGTGTGGGGATTGCAGAAGCATAGAAGGACATGGACCTCAGCATCTGTCAATCATTACAGTGCGGTTTCTCACCGCGAGCAGCGGTGGATGCAACCCACTATTGTTGAATATTTTTTAATGGAAACGTCGGATATGACTCGCTACCATATTCCTAGTAGAAAATACTGCCGTTGTCCTGTTTTGCCCTGAAGGACGCTCTCGCCATGTTTAAGCCCTCGTTGCTCTGTCCGCTGGCCATTTGCAGCCGTTTCATCTTGGTGATGGCATTGTGGGCGCTGTTGTTGGTTGGGGCCAATGAGATGCGCCGGGCAGCCGATGGTGAGCAATCGCTGTATGACGACCTCAAACGATTAGCGGTTTACAGCTTAGTGTTCAACCGTGATATGTAAGTTCTGGGTAATCTTCGTAGCCTACGCTTAGGTCCGCGAATAAATAGTCATCGAGGCAGCCCGGTAACGCATGCCTTCCACCCACGGCGGCTAATCCATTGGCCTAGAGTACCTTGATCTCTAGAGTTCTCAAGCGATTGAAAGAGGCTGCTAGTTCTAGCAAACGAAACCCTACGAAATCTCCAGTCAGACGATCGCTCAAACAATCCAAACCGTGATTTGCAATGTCGCTCATCACCAACTCTAAGGCTGCGGTTAGCGATCGCTCACCGTCTAAGTAATACTGCTGGGCATACACCATCGCAGCGGCGGTCGCTTGCAGTTGACCCGGTTCCAACAATTGCTCAACTGCCGAGAGATCAATGTCGTGGATGCCGAGACGAATTTCGTCGGTAGCGCGAGTTTTGAGATGCACGGTCTGTTTGCCTTTACGGGCATCGATACTTTCGGGAACAACAATCCGGGGTGCAATATTGCCAAAGTGATTTCCACCCTCGGCCTGGCGTTCCGTTTGGTACGCCCTCGCGATCGCTCTTGCTTGCTCCGTCACATCCTTAGGTCGGTAGTTATCCAGGGCGATCACGGTATCTGCTACGTCAAAATAGTCGCCACTGCCTCCCATCACCAAAATGGTGGAAATCCCATAATCCGCTTGTAATTGACGCACTTTATCGACGAAGGGCGTGATCGGCTCTTGTTCCTTCGCAATCAATGCCTGCATCCGGCGATCTCGAATCATAAAGTTAGTCGCCGACGTGTCTTCATCGATCAATAATGCGGTGGCTCCAGCCTCAATTACTTCAATAATGCTGGCAGCCTGGGACGTGCTACCACTGGCATCATGAGTCGAAAATTGTGTGGTTGATCGCCCTTGCGGCAGGTGATTGATAAATGGTGAGATGTTCACTCCAGCGACGCTGCGGCCATCCTCAGCCCGCACTTTCATTGCCGCTACATCCGTGACTACTCGTTCCCGGCCATCACCCGGAATGTGGTTATAAACCCCCGTTTCAATTGAGTACAATAAGGTAGATTTACCGTGATAGCCACCCCCTACAATCAGGGTCACTCCGTGAGGAATCCCCATACCCGAGATCGTTTGCCCATCCGGCAGTTGTAAATTTGTGCGCAACGAAGGCGGCGACTGAAACGGGACGGCTCCCTGACAGAGTGGTCGATCAGCTATGCCACTTTGGCGGGGCAATACTGACCCATTAGCAATAAAAGTCACCAATCGGCGATCTCGCAGTTGACTACGCAAATATTCTGCCGTTTCGGCACAGTCACAGTGGGTTGCCAAGGCTGTTGCGTCCAGACGGGCGTAAAGTAAGGCTTGATGAATCAATTTCGGCAGCTGATCGCACAATAAGATGGCCGCCTGTCGCCCAGCAATCCGTCGTCCAAAGGCTGGCAATCCTACTGCAAAGCGTAGCTCTACCATTTGTTTCGAAACGCGCGCGGCAGTACGCGGCAAAATCGCCTGGGACGGTTGCACAATTGCAATCAGTCCGCGTTTGCCTGATCCGGCGGAACGCTTCAC
>CAZFWL010000375.1:0-4277 GCA_964522775.1 uncultured Halomicronema sp. | reverse complement strand
ATTGTCATTTCCGGCACTGGCTAGCCAACGGCCGTCAGGACTAAAGGCCACACAGCGCACCCAGCCAGCATGGCCAGTCAGCATCTTTAGCGGTTTTCCGCTGGCTAGGTGCCACAAGGCGGCTCGCTTGTCACCGCTGCCGCTGGCAATGTGCTGCCCATCGGCGCTGACAGTCACCGTACGCACCCAGCTGGTATGTCCGGTCAGGGTTCGTCGACAGTACCAGCGCCCTGCCAAAGAAGTATTAGCCGAGGGGGAGCGGCCTGTTGGCAAGACGTGATTGCTCGTACCATTAGCCAGTTCGTCGGCCGCAAACAAGTGAGGATTTATAGGATCAGACAGCACCATAGCAGTTACAGTCGCATTGAGTAACAGCAAGTGTGGAAAATTGCGATAACACCCCTCAGAAGCAGCCGGACCCACCGCTTTGCTTGCGTTGCACAGGCTCACTTCATGAAGGGACTACAGAAATGAGGTTGCTGATTCCGCAAGGTTACGGAGAGGTGGAGCAACTGATGTTGCTGCATTGTTTATCTGATCAGAGGGGAAAGCGATCGCTGCCCCCTCTAGTTGCGCCTGGCTAGATGCGATATCGAGTCAATATTCGTTGAGCACGGGAATCAGGTACAGCGCAATAAACGCTTTTGCCGCACTAGGATCAAGCTGATTGAGCGATCGCACAATTTCAACAATGGTTTCACCAGTTGGGTCGGTGCGTTCATGTACCCAGCGATACACAACCGTGCGCTCCATCCCCATCGTGACTGCCAACTTGTTTTGGCTAATGGCGTAGGTTTCTAAGGTTTCTTTGAGGGCGCGCCCAGCTCTGCCCATAGAAATTGACTGCCTTTTGCGAACGAGCAAGATAATGAATGACCTTAACGGCTCAGGTGCCTAAAAGCCAATCCATCGCACGGCTAAAGGAGCGCTTGATTTGTTCACGTCGCCGCCATTTTTCAAAGCTACGGCGATATTGCTGTTCGTTCGGCCAGTAGGTTTGCCACGCTTGGAGGCTGACTCCTGCGGCCCAAAAAATCAGAATATAGATAGCCCAAGAAATCCGGTCAGCGGCCAGCCAGTTCAGCGTAAATAACAGCGAATTAATGATGGCAAATCGGGCGAGATGGCTTTGAAAGCGCTGTTGTTGATATTGATCAAACTCGGTCAGCGCGACGCTTTCTTGCTGTTGCAAAGCCCACTGCTGTTCCGCCTCCGCTAGCGTCGTAGGAGGAATACCCAATTCTTCAGCAATTTCAAACAGCTGCGATCGCGTCAGCTCGCCATCTTCGGTTTGGCGGGCGATCGCAATCTGCAGAATCGCCTGAGCATCTTCTGACTGATATGTTGCCGGCTCGTCTTGGTTGGGGGACATTGTGGTCGATTCAGACATGCCGAAGAACCAGGAAGGTTGCGTGAATACTTCTGTTATAGAGAATTTTATTCAAAATGGGCAGGAGAATATGGCGGTTTGTAATCTTGTTCAGGTAGGGTTTTCCACCTGAGGCCGTAAGCAGGAAACGCCAGGCAACAGGCGTCAGAGAGTGGATACGCACAATTAACGGGGGTGAGTGAGTCATGACAAACATTCGACGCGTGTCATCAGGTAGCCCGTGGGAAGCCAAAGTCGGCTACTGTCGGGCGGTACAGGTAGGACAGCAAATTTTCATTTCAGGAACGGCTCCGGCCGATGGCCAAGGCGGCACCTTCGCACCGGGGGATGCCTATGCCCAAACGAAACGCTGCTTCGAAATCATTGAGTCAGCGTTACAGGACTTAGGCGCAGATCTGTCTCACATTGTGAGAACGCGCTTGTACATTACTGACTTTGCCTATTGGGAAGACTTCGCCCGGGCGCATCAAGAGCTGTTTGGGGCGCATCCTCCAGCAAGCTGCATGGTCGCGATATCGGGCTTGGTTAATCCCGATATGTTGATTGAAGTCGAAGCCGACGCGATCGCCCCCATGGCCCCGAAGGAAGCGACTCACGCTTAATGCAGACTTGGATAATGCCAGGTTTCGAGCACTTTGCCCTGAAGCGATCGCTGATAAAAAGGCGTATTGCGGGCAGGAGATCGTAGCGTCTCTGGGTTAACCGTCCAGGTTGCTGCTGGATCAAACAGAAACGCTTCAACGGTCTCGCGTTCCGTAATCTGAGGTGAGGAGAGCTGCAAAATTTGGGCGGGGCGATCGCTTAAAGCCCGCAGCAGCTCCACCGCCGTCCAACGGCCAGACGCGACAAACTGTTCCCAAAGCGCGGTAAAAGCCAGCTCTAGCCCTATCGCCCCAGGGGGTGCATCACCAAACGCCACCGTTTTCTCTTCGTAGGTGTAAGGACTATGGTCGATCGCGATGGCGTTGATGATGCCCGCTTTAACGCCAGCGATGAGCGCTTCCTGATCGGTGGGATTGCCCAAAGGCGGGTCAAGGCACAAGTTGGGGTCGTAGCTCAGGGCATCCTGGGTGGAAAACAGCAAATGCATCCAGGTGGTACTGGCGGTAATCGGTAACCCCTCTGCCTTTGCGCGTTCAACCAGGGCCACACTGCGGGCCGTAGACAGACGCATCAGATGCACTGGCGTATCTAACTCGCGCACCAGTTCCAAAATCGTCGTGAGCGCTGCTGTTTCTGCCGCCACTAAGACGCCAGGCAAACCTCCCATCAGGGCTAATGCTCCCTCTCGGGCAATACCGTTGCCAGCCAGGGTACGATCGCAAGGCCAAAGCAGCAGCGGCCGCTTGAGCGATCGCGTATATTCCAGCAGTCGCCGCAATAGAACGCGATTCGTGATGGGTTGACCATCGGCCAGGCCCGCAATGGCAAAGGTCTGAATGTTGGCCAGTTCGGCCAGTTCAGTCATCTGTTCCCCTTGGGCCCCTTTAGTTAGGGCCGCCCAGGGCAGCAGCAGCGGTTGGGGCAGTTGTTCCAGTTCGCAGGCCAAATCGACCAACCGCCTCAACGCTCCAGGATTATCCAAGGCTGGGGCTGTATCAGGCAAAATCCCCAAACGGGTAAAGCCGCCCGTGATCGCCCCCGCCATTAAATCCGCCAGGGTTTCCCGCGATTCGTGCCCTGGTTCACCACTATGGCTGTACAGATCGATCAGGCCAGGGGCGAGTACTTTTCCCGTCCCGTCGATCACATCTAAATTGTCAGTGTCGATGTCTAGAGTGGGGGCGATCGCGCTCCAGCGCCCCCCAGTCATCAACACATCTTGCACCTGATCCGTACCCGTTGCCGGATTAACGACCCGCACTTGCCGCAGTAACGTGCCTGCCATCGTCATTCATTGCCTGCGAAAGTTACAACGCGCCAGCAGCGGTCTGGTCAAAGATGCTGCCAGACAGATGAATCGTCAGATTGGCCGCCGTGAGCACCGGGGCAGTATCTACCCCATGAGGATAATCGATGACGCTTACCGCCCCATTGCCCTGCTTGAACTTCCAAAATGACTCTGGTCCTAGTCCCGCCACGTAGCAGAGAATAGCTTTATTAATCGCATCGTGGGCTGATACCAAAACCACGACAGGTTTCTCAGTGTCGCTGTACCGGGCTACGATTTCGTTCCACGTCGCGATCGCCCGCTCCCAAACTTGATCAAGACTTTCGCCGCCCTCACCGGGCATTTGCACCGTTTCTGGCTGTTCTTGCCACTGCTGCAACATACCCGGATAGCCCGACTCGATTTCGTGCTCGTAGAGCCCTTCCCATTCACCGTGCCCAATCTCCTTCAAACCATCGGTCGTGGTCAAAGTCACCTGGGGATGGTGTTGCAAAATCAGCTCGGCGGTTTCCTTGGGGCGCGATAGCGAACTGGAGACGGCAGCGTCAATGTTTACCGACTTGAGAAATTCTGCTGCTTGCCCCCCTTGGCGCTTACCGTTGTCATTCAGCGGAATATCAATCTGCCCCTGAAACCGTTTTTGGCGATTCCATTCCGTTTCGCCATGGCGCACCAGCAACATTCGTGGACCCTTGTAGCGAGATCGGAAGTTTGGCAGGGTTTCGCCCATATGGCTCGTCAGGTTCATCGATTCGAGCTGTACTCCGTCCCCCAGCGTGCCCGCAAAATTCAAGACGCTAATGGCGCAATTGGCTTGTCCCCACTGCTCGTGAATGGCTGGTCCTTGGCCAAGGGCAGTGGCAATCAGGGCTCGATTGATGGCGCTGTGGGCGACAACCAACACCGTATCACCGTCATGCTGCGGCAACATGTCTTGCCAGAACTGAGCCGCCCGCTCGTAAAGCGATCTCACCGGGTAGAACTCCGTGCCGTCAG
>CAZFWL010000374.1:0-4279 GCA_964522775.1 uncultured Halomicronema sp. | reverse complement strand
TAGGGCTACTCCCAGCGGTCCCACAAACTCCAGGGGGACGGCGACGCCAATGGGAATGTAAGAGATCGCGTGATACAGGCAGGCATTCATCACCCCCATCGAGAGGCCGAGCAGGGCGAGCAGGCGATATTCCCGCCAGGAGTGATGTCGCCACTGGGGGCGAAACAAGACAATTAAGACCAGTGCCCCCAGCCCCAGCCGCAGACTCACCATGCCAAAGGGACTGACTTGGTCAAACAGGCTTTTGGCGATCGCCGCCCCGGAGTGAATCGACGCCATGGCCAGAAACAGCATCAAGATGGGCGATCGCCAGTTTTGTTGAGTCGTTAGTTGCGCCACAGCCACCTCCATTTGCGTCCTGAGTACCGATTCTCTAAAGCCCAGCTAAGGTATCTAGCCCCTACGCCCCCTTGCCCCTCCGCTCTCCTTCTATTTGTCGCTCCGTGCTGGAGAACTGGCATCAGGCCGGGCATCTCTGCACAGTACCGCACCCGTTTGAGAAACATCTAGCAAAGATGGGCATATCGCCTATGAGCCGCTTTCATGGCGTGTGGTCCCGTTTGGCGATGCAGCCGCAGCAACCCGCAAGATGGCACTGTAAACTTATATAAAGAAGGGCGCAGTCTGGCGCTACTGAGTTTTCAAGAGGCTGCTCAATGTCTGTCGCAACTGCTGTCACCGTTACGGATTGCACTTGGCCCTGGCAGGGGTTTCCCATTCGCTATCAAAAGGCCGGAACGACGGGAGCGCCGATGCTGCTCATTCATGGCTTTGGCGCTTCCAGCGACCACTGGCGTAAGAATATTCCTGAGCTAGCAGAGACGAATCGGGTGTACGCGATCGACCTCATCGGCTTTGGCAAATCGGTGAAGCCTTATCCTGGTGACCCGGTGCCCTACACCTTTGAGACCTGGGGTCAGCTAGTGGTGGATTTTTGTCGCGATGTGATTGGCGAGCCCGCGTTTTTGATCGGCAACTCCATTGGTTGTGTAGTGGCATTGCAGGCGGCAACCATGGCTTCTGAGCAGGCGCGAGGCGTAGCGATGCTCGACTGTTCTCTGCGACTGCTGCACGATCGCAAACGCGCCGAACTTCCCTGGTATCGCAGCGCCCCCACACCGCTATTTCAAGCGCTGTTAGGATTTCGACCCTTTGGCCACTTTTTCTTTTCCCGATTGGCCCGTCCTAAATTTGTGCGGAATGTACTGAAGCAGGCCTACGGTCGCGAAGAGGCTGTCAATGACGAGCTCGTCAATATTTTGATCGAGCCGTCGAAGGATGAGGGCGCGGCGGACGTGTTTCTTGCCTTTGTCCGCTATTCCCAAGGGCCATTGGCGGAAGATTTGTTGCCGCAAATGCAATGTCCGGTACTGGTTATCTGGGGCAATGCGGATCCGTGGGAACCGATTGAATTGGGCCGCGTATATGCGGATTATCCCGCCGTTGAAGACTTTATCGAGTTAGACGGGGTCGGTCATTGTCCCCAAGACGAAGCTCCGGAACTGGTGAATCCTGCTTTGCGAGATTGGGTCGCTAAGCATACCGGGTAGCTCAAGGTTACTAAGCAGTGTTAGCCATCTGGAGGTAGTGGTGAGGCCTTCATCCACGATGGGCGGCGATCGCGGTCATGTCTGAGTTTCTGGCACCAGAAGCCTGTTCATTACATCGTTAAAATAGGCTCACCCTTACGTTCTTGGCCGGTAAACCCAAAGGCTTCCAGGTGTGCTCTACTGCGGCTTACCAGCCCGCATGATCGGAAACCTTTTCTACAGCTTCTATGGATGCCCACGACATTGAGCCACTAGAAAGCCGGGTAAAACAACTGACGTCTGATTTGCAAGCCGCTCGTGCCCAGCTAGAACAAGAGCGGCAGGAGCATTTCATCGTGGCAGCAGCTTTGCAGCATCATCAAAGTCAACTGCACCACATGCTCAACTCGATTGAGGCCGGCATTGCCTATGTTGACTCTGAGCGCCGTTATCAGTTTGTGAACCACTTCTACGAAGTGCGATTTCATCAAGGCTCCGACAGCATTCTGGGCAAGCATGTTTGGGAAGTTATCGGCAAGACTGCGTATAACTCGGTCAAAACTCACATTGATCAAGTGCTGGCAGGGACACCGCAAAGTTTTGACTTCGAGATTACCTATCAAGATGGCCAGACGGCCTACATCAATTGCTCTCTGACGCCAGCGCTAGGCGATGACCAACAGCTCAACGGCTACTACTTGTTCGTGTTTGATATCACTAAGCGCCGCCTGCTGGAAGAGTCGCTCAAAGTTGCTAACGCTGAGTTAGAAGAGTTGGTCTCTCAGGATGCTTTAACGAAGGTTGCCAATCGTCGTAAATTTGATGAGTTTTTGGGTGAAACCTGGAGTCGAGCGCTGCGTTATCAGGAGCCCCTGTCGCTCATTATGTTGGATATCGACTGCTTTAAGGCCTATAACGACCATTTCGGGCATCAGGCGGGTGATATCTGTCTGGTAGCTGTGGCGCAAACGATCAAAGCTGCTGCACAGCGGGCGACAGACTTAGTGGCGCGATATGGGGGCGAAGAATTTGGGGTGGTGTTGCCTGACACTGATCTCCAGGGTGCCGTCATGATTGCCAAACAGATTTTGACGGCGGTGAGAGCCTTGGAACTGCCCCATGCCGATTCGCTCGCTGGGCCAATTGTGTCTGTAAGTTTAGGTGTCCATCAAGTCATGCCTTCGGCCTCAACGTCGATTGAAGCGTTGATTGAGGCGACTGATCAGGCTTTATATTTGGCAAAACAACGGGGGCGCGATCGCTATGTCGTCAGCACCTATGCCTCAAGTTGTGAATGCTGAATAATCTTGTTGATTTCTAGGAGCGCGATCGCCGATGCCATGTTTCACCCAGCGACAGTATCCTGGCCTGAAGGCCAGTCTGGTGGGCCTCATGTCCGTTTTTTGTGGATTGGGGAGTGGCCCAGTCTACGCGCAAACTCCTGACTTGATTGAAAACAACCTACTGGCTGAATTGATTCAGGTGGACTTATATCTGGGCCGCAGCCAGCCGGATGGCGACCTGATTTCTGACGATGATTTTGCCGCCTTTATCGATACTGAGATTACGCCCCGCTTTCCGGATGGCTTGACCGTGTGGGATGCCAATGGCCGCTATCAAGATGCTAGTGGCACCGTCATTGCGGAACCGTCGAATGTGGCGCGGTTGGTCTTTCTCGATACCCGAGCCAACGAAGCGGCCCTGATGGAAGTGATCCAGGCTTACATCGCCCAATTTGAACAAGAAACGGTGATGGTATTAGTCGATGAAGACGTTACCGTGGAATTTGTGCCCGCGATTGAGGACACGCCTGTCCCAGCCATCTTTACGGAATAGGCATAGCGTTTCAGCTTGCATCCCAGAGCGTTCTCACTGGTGAAACGCTGTGAATAATTGCGGTAAGTCTGCGCCAAAGCACAGGGGCCAATCTCTCTTCATTACAATCTTGGAGTGGAAACGCCACCCTCGTATTAGCCTATAGTTTGGCCTGTTATACACTGCGCGTTATGACTTCATTGCTGACTGCCCCCGATTGGAACCAGCTTGCGGATCAAGCCCTTGCCGGGGAAATTATCAGCCGGGAAGCGGCGCATCAGGTATTGTCGGCGCCCGATACAGAGTTACTGGCTCAACTCCATGCCGCCTATCGAGTGCGTCATCATTACTGGCAAAATCGGGTGCGGTTGCACTTCTTGCTCAATGCCCAGAGTGGCCTTTGTCCCGAAGACTGCCATTACTGTTCACAATCAAAAATTTCCACTGCCGAAATCGATAAGTACCCGCTGATGGCGAAAGACCGGGTACTTGCTGCTGCGGAACGCGCTCATACTCTGAAAGCGGGAACGTTTTGCATGGTGATTTCGGGGCGATCTCCCGCCGAACCCACCTTCAATCGAGTGTTGGACTTAGTGCGCGAAGTGAAGTCTCAGTACCCGATGAAAATCTGCGCCTGCCTAGGGCTGCTAGACGAAGACCAAGCGCAACGCCTCGCCGCCGCTGGGGTCGATCGCGTCAACCATAACCTCAACACGGCGGAAGGTAACCATGAAAATATTTGCACCACTCACACCTTTCAAGACCGAGTCGGCACGGTTGAAGCCGTTAAAGCGGCTGGCTTGACGACTTGTTCCGGCGGCATTTTGGGCATGGGCGAATCGGCGGATGATGCGATTAATTTAGCCTTGTCGCTGCGAGAACTCGAAGTCACAAGCGTGCCGATGAACTTTTTGATTCCGATTCCCGGGACGCCG
>CAZFWL010000373.1:0-4288 GCA_964522775.1 uncultured Halomicronema sp. | reverse complement strand
CTAATAAACAGGCTGATACAGCGCTGAAACATTGGCTCGAAAAGTTGCAGCGCATTCGCCAAACGCCCATTCGCTAGCCGTACCCATTACAATCAGTTGTCTCAATTCAGGCTGACTTTATGAATGAACTCCAGGGACAGATTCGCCAAATTGGTCAAACCCTTAGCCAAGTAGTCGTGGGTCAAACAGAGGTGATTGATCAACTCCTGGTAGCTCTGCTCTCCGGGGGGCATGTCATGCTAGAAGGCGTTCCCGGTACCGGCAAAACGCTAATGGTCAAGGTATTGGCACGCCTCATTCAGGCCGATTTTTGCCGCATTCAACTCACCCCCGATATTTTGCCCTCTGACATTCTGGGGACAAACGTCTTTGACCTGAACACCCGCGACTTCACCCTCAAGAAAGGACCTGTCTTTACCCAGGTTTTGCTCGCCGACGAGATCAATCGCACCCCTCCTAAAACTCAGGCGGCTCTACTCGAAGCAATGGAAGAGCAGCAAGTCACCCTCGACGGTACTGGGCATTCTCTTCCTGACCTCTTTTGGGTCATTGCCACCCAAAATTCCCTCGAATTCGAAGGTACTTATCCCTTGCCCGAAGCCCAACTCGATCGCTTTCTCTTTAAGCTAATGGTCAATTATCCAGACCCTCAAGCTGAGAAACAGATGCTGAAAAATACTCAATCTGGCTTTGAAGCCCGGCGTCTTAATATTCAAAATTTGAAACCCATTGTCAATGAAGCCGCTATTCTCGCTGCTCGTAAAGCCGTTAAACAGGTCAAAGTGGAAGAGCAAATCTTAGATTATCTGCTCGCTCTAACGCAAAAAACGCGTCAGTCTCGAGACCTTTCTCTAGGCGCTTCCCCCCGGTCTTCAGTCAGTTGGTTACAGGCCAGCAAAGCCCATGCCTGGTTGCAAGGCCAAAATTATGTCACTCCGGATAACGTAAAAGCGATCGCTTCCCCCCTATTGCGCCATCGCCTCATCCTCGGCCCCGAAGCGCAACTCGACGGCCTCACTACCGACACCGTCATCACTGCACTTCTCCAACAAGTCGCCGTTCCGCGCTAGATAGTGGGTGACGGTTCTATCTACGGTCATGGCATTTATCGCATCGGTCGCTTCTTTGGGATTGGTAAGCAACTTTTCCCAGAGCGACTTTTCCGAAAGATCTGAACTGTCATTCGCTAATGGCCAATCAGCATTTCTCCTTTTGCTCAATTTCGTTCACCACTTTAGCATCAATGGATTTGGCAACGGTGTGAGTCCCATTGTGGCTACGGCATAAGCCAACCATCAAGAGCTCTTTGAATGGGCCTTGTGAGAGGAACTGTGTCCATACAGCATTTTCTACGGTCTAGAGACGTGGGCGATCTCAGCTAGAGCCGCTTGGGGTGGCTTGGGGGCATACCCCAAGGAAAATGCTTTTTGACTGTTGAGGGAGACGTCTGGGGGCCTAGAAGTGGAAAGTGGTACTGAAGATTGCAATGCTGGTTTGAGTCTGTCAGTGGGGAGTCCAAAGCTTTCGGCAATCAAGCACCCCAGTTCATAGCGGTTGATTGGCTGTGGCCCACCCAAGTGCCAAATACCGGATACGCCTTGGTCGAGCATGAGGTACAGGCCCTGGACGATGTCGAATACCGAAGCCGGGGTGCGAATTTCGTCTGTGAAGAGAGTTTGGGGAATCTTAGCCGCGATCGCCGCTAATGTCCCTTGTATAAAGCATTGAGCTGTGGATGTGGGAGGCCCCATTAACAACGGCAAGCGGCAAATCGTTGCTGCCGGATAGGCCGCTAATATTGCGGCTTCAGCGATCGCCTTATGAATGCCGTAGGTATTGACTGGATTAGGGGCATCGCTCTCGATGTAGGACGGTTGCGTGCCGTCAAAAACCAAATCCGTCGAAGTAAAGATGAAGGGAATCTGAGCTGCAGCACAGCGTTGTGCCAGCTTAACCGTACCTACAACATTGATGGAATAACTTAGATCTGGGTGCTTTTGACAATGCCCCGTTTGAGACAGGGCCGCAGCATGGATGACCGCGTTGGGTTGAGCTTGCTCCCAACAAGCTTGTAATGACCGCTCATCGGTGAGATCGAGGCTTAGGAATGTCACATTCGTGGGCGCAATCGCTTGGCTATGGTAAGTCCCCCATATCCGCCAGCCAGCCTTGGGCTCACGGCACAGATGACCGCCTAAAAATCCGCTGGCTCCAGTAATCAGTAGCGATCTCATTGCAAGTGCCCATGACTGAAATTGCGCTATCCTGCTTGGCGCATTGTCCAATTCTGACGGATCAAGCTACATTGAGCGATGAACCCGGCCCATGCAAAGGATTGGCGCTATGAATTCTGGTGCTCAGCCCAACGGTGACAAGAAAACCGATGAACAAGAACGCTCAGAGGTCGTTGCCGCATCTCAGGCATCTCAAGCCTTTGAGACTGTTGACGCGCATGGGCAGAACGGCCTCAACGATATCAATACTGATGCCGACGATGGCCTGAGTGCGACAGAGTTGGATGCACCAGAGTTAGCTCAAAATGGGCGATCGCTTCGCTCAGATGACCCAGCTTCTATTCTGCGAACTGACCCAGCAATGGCGAAAATGGCCTCGCCAGTGACCAAGAGCCCACCGGCCACTCTGGTCATTTTGGTCGGCGTCTTGTTAGTTATCGTGGGCCTAGTTTTTAGCCTGAGTTGGCTCACCCTGATTGGCGCTCTCTTAACCGTGGTGTTGGCCTGGGGGTTGATTTGGCCAGCGCTATCCTACTTTGTTAGCGAGCTTTCGCCCCAGCAGCGTTCACTGATTGTGGCCATTCCCGCTTTAGTGATTGGCCTATTTGGGTTTACCGAAGCGGTCGGCATCAACCAAGCAATTCGTACCTGGTCACTCACCCTTCGGTGGGATATCTTAGGGTCTTTTGGAGACTTCTTGGGGGCGATCGGGCAAATTTTTGTCGCCCTGTTAGCCCTGTTCGTGGCCTGGCGACAGTACATCATCTCCCGCGATTTGACGCTGCAACAAAACCGCATCACTCAGCAACAAACTATCGATGCCTATTTCCAAGGCATTTCTGAATTAGTGCTAGATGATGAGGGGCTGCTCGAAGACTGGCCTCAGGAACGAATTATCGCGGAAGCTCGCACCGCCGCCATTCTGGGTAGTATCGATGCTCCTGGTAAAGCTAAAATCATTCGCTTCTTATCGAGATCGCGGCTTTTGACTCCGCTCAAGCGCGACGAACATCTAGGCCGTCCCATCTTAGATGGTCATGGAGGGTATGCCGAGGACCGCGATCGGGGCGTGCGAGTCATTAATCTTGGTGCCATCCTGGCTAACGCCAACTTATCCGGCAGTGATCTCCGGTGGACTGATCTCAGTGACGTCAACCTCATTCGCGCTGACCTAAGTCGTTGTGATCTCGTCAGGGCTAATTTCTCTCGCACCATTTTGTATCAAGCCAGTCTTGCTGGAGCTGATCTGATGGGAGTGACTTTTTTCTATGGTGCTGCCGAATCTGCATCGCCCCGAAGCCGCCTAGAGCCCCCTGACTTCAGTACTGGGAAGCATACTGGAGCGGTTATTGAAGACGTCGATTTTTCGGGAGCCAAGCGACTATCCGACGCTCAGCGTCAATATTGCTGCCGCTGGGGGGGCGAAACCACCCGATCCACAATTTCTGGAGGGTGCGACGGCATTCCCAACTGTTTAGGTCGCTAAAAATGCGGATTCGTGTTTAAGGTCTTCGTAAAGAATTGACAGTGCCCCCCTCAAGTGGGTGATTGACCTCGCTAGGCTTGGGAAAAATCAGTCTGATACCGGTGCTTCATATCACCAGATTATCTAGTTAGCCTGTGTCAAGTGTCTTTCACTGAAGGGTGACAGCGAGGGAACCTCAGCCCATCGCATCATTTTGCAGAATTGGCATGAGTCACAGAGCCATTTCTCAAACCAATAATTCTTTCTGTCCATTGGCTGTTTGTCAGCCGCAGTGATTCGTTGGCCTGGCAGTGTTCAATGCAGGGATTTCTGAATACTGCTTCAACCTAAAGCGATCGCTCGCAAACCTAATGCTTTCTCTTCCTATCTAGTCGATTACTGCCCTGAATTAGTCCCTATGCCCAAGACTAAAGTCAAACCTAAAAGTAAGTCAAAAAAGAAGCAAAAGGTCCAGACTGCATCGACAGTTGAGCCCCAGCTATCGAAGAAAGAACTTCGAAGAATCGCCCGCGCTAAGGCGAAAGATCGACAGCAGGTCATTTCAGCAATTGTTCCCATTCTGCTAGTG
>CAZFWL010000372.1:615-4302 GCA_964522775.1 uncultured Halomicronema sp. | reverse complement strand
AGTCATCAGCGATCGCCCATTCTCCAGTGCCTTTGGCAACCTCAGATGCCTTGAGTCGGGCATTTTCTAAAAAAGTTGTTCCCGTTTCCTCAACCTCAATTTCTGAAGGCTTCAGTGCTAATTGCCAACCTAAGTCAGCTAGGTAGGTTTGCATTTCTTGGAGCTTGCCAGGATTTCCGGTGGCAACAATGACAGTAGGCATGATGAGCAGGATGAAAGACCACTGTTTTGTATAGCAGATCCGGTGGCTATGGAGCGAGGCCATGAATAGTTGCGGCCAAGACTAGCACTACAACCAGTAGGCTTCTGCCCTGTCTATAAGCCTCGTGAATCAAGCCCGCGAGAAAGACTTTGCCCCTAATATGACTTTTCAAAAAGGATAGGTCTGCCTATGATATCTGCTTGTGCAGGCAGAGGTATAAGCGTGGCCCGGACCCAAACAGTCGTCGTCAAAATTGGCACGTCGAGTCTGACCAAGAAGACAGGATTTTTGGCAATATCGGTGATTGCAACCCTCGTCGAAACACTCTGTACCTTGCAAGAGGCGGGGCATCGAGTCATTCTGGTGTCTTCTGGGGCCGTTGGCGTTGGGTGTGCCCGATTGAATCTGAGTGAGCGGCCTAAGACCATTTCGATGAAACAGGCGGTGGCGGCAGTGGGCCAAGGCCGCTTGATGCGGGTTTACGATGATTTTTTCACGTCATTGAATCAACCGATTGCACAAGTATTGCTGACTCGAACCGATTTGGTGCAGCGATCGCGCTACGTCAACAGTTACCGTACCTTTCGGCAGCTATTGCAGCTAAAAGTAATTCCCATCGTGAATGAAAACGACACGGTTGCAATTGAAGAATTACGCTTTGGCGACAATGACACCCTTTCCGCTCAAGTCGCGAGCCTAATCGGTGCTGACTGGCTCTTTTTACTCACAGATGTTGACCGCCTGTATTCTGCCGACCCACGTTCCAATCCTGATGCCCAGCCGATTCACATTGTGGAGCATGTTGAGCAGCTCGAAGATTTACAAGTCAAGATTGGCGATCGTGGCAGTCAGTGGGGCACTGGGGGAATGTTGACCAAAATTGAAGCGGCTCGTATTGCCGCAAACGCGGGCGTGCGTACCGTGATTACCGACGCTCAACATCCCGAAAACCTAATCAAAATCCTCGCCGGAGAATCGCTGGGCACTCAGTTTTCGCCGAAACAGACAGTCGCAAACGCCCGCAAACGCTGGATTGCGCAAAGTCTGATTCCCTCTGGGAAGCTATATCTTGACGCGGGTGCGGTGAAGGCCATTCAGACCGGGGGAAAATCACTGCTGCCAGCCGGCATCACTGAAGTTGAAGGCGAGTTTGAACAGCGATCGGCCGTCCAACTATGTGATGCTCAAGGGTGCGAGATTGCCCGCGGCATAGTCAATTACAGCTATAGCGAGCTGACTAAAATTATCGGTCACCAATCCGAAGAAATCCCCAATATTCTGGGTTATGCGAGCAGCGATACCGTGGTACATCGCGACAACTTAGTAATTTCACAGTCTCTTTAAGCGTCTCCGCACTAGTTCGGGAATAGTAAGGCAGGCAATTGTACTGCCCGATTTATCCTGGCAACCGGGTCATGGTCTACGGGCATTACGACGCCTCAGAGGTTGGCTGCTGAGCGATGTGTTCGATGTCTGATTGATCAAGCGCTTTGGTAGTTCATGCTGTGACCAACGCGATGTCAGGCGATGAGACGGCGAGAGGAATGACATGCTGAGCGAGAAACCGAAGATTTTGGTGACTGGGGGAGCTGGCTACATTGGCTCCCATGCAGTGCTGGCTTTAGAAGCCGCAGGCTTTCCAGTCTTGATTTTAGACAGCCTGGAGTATGGGCATGAGGAATTGGCCAAACAGCATCTCAAGGCCGAACTGATTCAAGGCAAAACCACCGATCGCGCCCTGCTTGACCAAATTTTTCAAACCCATGACATTGGGGCCGTGATGCACTTTGCCGCCTACATTGCAGTGGGTGAATCGGTAGAAAAACCGGCTGAGTATTACCACAACAACGTCGTCGGCACCTTGACTCTGCTAGAGGCCATGCTGGCAGCCGATGTGAAGCACTTTGTCTTTTCTTCGACTTGTGCGATTTACGGCCCGCCCAAAACGGTTCCGATTCCCGAAGACCATCCTAAAAATCCCATCAGCCCCTATGCGTCAAGCAAGTTGATGGTGGAGGAACTGCTCAAAGACTTTTCCGCAGCGTATGGTTTGAATGCCGTCGTGTTCCGTTATTTCAATGCGGCGGGAGCCGACCCCGAAGGGCGGCTAGGCGAAGACCATCAGCCTGAAACTCACCTGATTCCTCTGGTATTGCAAGCGGCACTGGGACGACGGGAAAATATAGCGATGTTTGGCACCGACTACGACACCCCAGATGGCACCTGTATTCGCGACTACATCCACGTAGCGGATCTGGCCTCTGCCCATGTCCTTGGGGTGGAGTACCTGATGAACGGCGGCAACACCACCTTCATTAATTTAGGCAATGGCAACGGATTCTCTGTGCGCGAAGTGATCGAGACAGCCCGACAAGTCACCGGAGAAGAAATTGTCGCTGTAGAGCGCGATCGCCGTCCAGGAGACCCCCCAAGACTCATTGGTAGCAGTGACCAAGCTCGCAATGTCCTCGGCTGGCAACCCCAGTACCCTGACCTGGAATCCATTATTGCCCATGCTTGGCAATGGCATTTGTATCGCCACGGTCGTGCTTAATCTAATGACAAACAAAAAAACGCCCCACTGAAGGGGCGTTAGGATTCACGCATGAAGACTCAAGGAACCGTGAATATTAGCTAGCGAGATAGCCTCGCACATTACTCTTGCGGCGGCGCAAATGTTTCAGCGCTTGCTGCTCTAGCTGACGCACCCGCTCACGGCTGATGTTCAATCGATTGCCCACTTTGGCTAGAGACAATTCGTTGCCATCATTTAGGCCGTAACGCAGGGTGATGACTTCCTGTTGTTGAGGAGTCAATTCGGCGAGTAGAGTCCGAATGTCTTGCTTAAGGGCTTCCCGTACGGTGTAGTCTTCTGGCGAAGCCTTCTCGTCTTCGAGCAGCTCTTGCAACTCTGTATCTTGGTTATCGCCAATGCGTACATCAAGGGAAATCGGCTGGCGAGAAATGGTCAGATATTCCCGTACCTGAGATACTTCCAGTTCTAGCGCTTCAGCAATCTCGGCAACAGTGGCACTGCGACCCAGCTGCTGCGACAGCTCTCGCTGTACCCGCTTGATTTTGTTCAGCTTTTCCGTGATGTGGATCGGCAAACGAATGGTGCGCGCTTGCTGAGCGATCGCCCGGGTGATTGCCTGACGAATCCACCAGTAAGCGTAAGTAGAGAACTTGTAGCCCTTCGTGGGGTCAAACTTCTCGACACCTCGCTCTAGACCCAGCGTGCCTTCTTGAATGAGGTCCAAGAATTCCAGGTTGCGCTTTTGATATTTTTTAGCGATCGCAACGACCAGGCGCAAATTGGCTTCAATCATTTTGCGCTTAGCGCGTTCCCCATCGCGGAGCAGTCGCTTCAGCTCATCAACCTCAATATTGCTGGCTTCAGCCCATTCTGCGTAGGTCACCTCACGTTCCTGATCGCCCTCGCCCTGCAAGCTTTCGCGAGTTTCCACTAGGGCCATCATGGCCTG
>CAZFWL010000372.1:0-593 GCA_964522775.1 uncultured Halomicronema sp. | reverse complement strand
GAACGATTTCTTCTTCGTGGGTCAGCAACGGTACACGACCAATCTCGTGTAGATAGGTGCGGACAGCGTCGGCGGAGAAAGGGATTTTGGTTTTTGACTTACGGGCATTCACTTTAGGCATGAGTTCGCCTCCACTGATGATGCTGAAGAAGTCTTTCGAAAAGCGAAAGACCGAATCGACCACAAAGGTGGCCACAAACTAAATGTGTGTCTACTGAACTGAAACGCCAATTGGCTTTCTGACTAGAAGCTGTAATCACCCTGAAATCAGATGCACAAGTCGCAGCAGATAACTGGGCTTGAGATCGCAACGCTTTATCGACACAACTCCGATAGAAAAGGCGCTATCCGGAACCATTATGAGTTTGGAACTCCATCTTAAAACAACTTTTTCGTTGCGTAAAGTACTACAAATGTAGTTTCAAGAGGTCGCTGAAGCTGTTTCTTGTGAACAGTATTCCCGTCCAGAAATCTGGAAAGCCTTGTGTTCACATGGTTTCATCATCGCTGACCGCCTCGCTTTACGCGGAGGGAGAACCGCCCTGGAAAACCGTACAAATGTTTTAAGATTGAAAAACTATACAGTTTAGTTT
>CAZFWL010000371.1:0-4322 GCA_964522775.1 uncultured Halomicronema sp. | reverse complement strand
CACCAGCGATTTTTCTAAAAAGGGATCGCCGACTTGCACTGCCGGGCGATCGTCTTGGGAAGCGTCGGTCAGTTCAGCGCTGGCAAAACTCGCGCCGCCCATGCCATCGCGCCCAGTAGTGGAACCCACATATAAGACTGGATTCCCAATGCCTGACGCCCCTGACTTCACAATCTCAGGCGTTTCCATCAGGCCGATGGCCATCGCATTCACCAATGGATTCCCGGCATAGGCTTTGTCAAAGGTGACTTCTCCCCCAACAGTGGGCACCCCAAAGCAGTTGCCGTAATGGGCAATGCCAGACACGACACCATTCACAATCTGACGGGTGCGCGGATGGTCTAAGGTGCCAAAGCGAAGCGCATTCAACACGGCGATCGGGCGAGCTCCCATGGTAAAAATATCCCTCAGGATCCCTCCAACCCCGGTCGCCGCGCCCTGAAAGGGTTCCACCGCTGAGGGATGATTGTGAGATTCAATTTTGAAGGCCACCCGCAGACCATCCCCGGCATCAATGACGCCAGCATTTTCTCCGGGCCCGACGAGAATGCGATCGCCCTCTGTGGGAAACTGCTTCAACAAGGGCCGCGAATTTTTGTAGCAGCAATGCTCTGACCACATCACCCCAAACATGCCCAACTCTGCACGATTGGGATGCCGTCCTAAACGACGCACAATCTCTTCATACTCTTCGGGCTTAATGCCTTCAGACGCAATCTCATCAGGAGAAAAGGGCGCTACCATGCGGGGTAAACCTGGCTCATAGAAACCGCATTATTTTACCGCTCATTCCTCAGGTTCTTTGCAATGAATGCTTCAGCAAACAGACTGTGATCAATGTCACTTTGCCTGGTGACGGAGATCCTTGGAAGAATTTACGTACTTGAACATACTGATAGAGACTCAACTCTAGCCGAGTCATCTACAGGGAACACACACAAACCGACGGGCACACGGGAGTCCTGTCGGTTTTTTTATTGGTCAATCAAGCTCCGTACCCCGCAGAAAACAGTGTGTTGACAGATTTTACGCCAAAGACAGACGACTCACCGCGTCACAGAAGAACTCTGGCGAAAGCTCCGTGAAAACGCGTAAATCTTTATCCCCGCTTAATTTATCGCATAGCTCCCATCGTGTTTTTCCAAGAGAGTTCTTTGCACAGCACCGTCAGTGCCCGCTGATCGGCTCCTGTAAATAAGTTGCTGTCAATTAGTTCAGCTAAGACTTGCTGCGTGAGTTGAGCTGCAAACAGACCACCTGATCGCAGTAAATGGCTGTAATAACGAAACTGTGGCTGCCCCGTAGCCGTGCAATGGAAGCGGTGTACGGTTTCGGTATCGAGACTATACACGTCCGTATTTACGGGAACCACCTCTTTAGGAATGCCATGCTGTCCGTAGGATGTGGAGCCGCTAGTTTCCAGACTACCAACCAGGACAATTCCCAATAGCGTACGAGTCTCACTGATGAGATCCGGCGTAAACATGGGATCTGGCTCGCTCGATAGTCGCGGCCCATTATTGAGAAACATGGGATTAACAAGCTGGGAGTTGTAAATGAGTCCCACAGCCCAATGGCGATCGCCATCCTCCAGGGCAACAAACCGGCCAAAACCGTAATCTTCCGGCTGAGGCGGCGTCACCACGTCATGGCTGTCATCCACTTGAATGACGTAATCACAGTGAGAGTTTGACTTCACCACCTTACCGATGCGTTGTGAAGAGGCGACCGGGTCTAAAAAATCCATACAGATATTGATAAGCGTGACTTCAATAACAAAGCAGAACTCATGTATTGCTGATTGTAGTCTGGAATTTCGATCGAGACACCGCCATCCCATTGCTAGGAAAAACATGGCTGCGACATTACGCCTCTAGGTATCACAGTTGGACGATGCTAAGGCAACCAGCCGCTCCATTCTGAATGGCTGACGGGAATATGATCTCTCAAGATAAGGCGGTCAAGTTCTAAAACCCTTAACGACGGGTCCGTTTTCTACACCCTCAAATACTCATTCCAAGCTGTAGATTTTTGTTGATCCAGTGAAGCTAGCTTTGCCATCCCCCTGGGTAACCTAGGGAAGCTCAGCCCGGCGTTTGGGCTCGGCCTGCACCTGACTCCACCGCAAGCTTAGGCAAGTCGGTAGGCTAGCCAGAACGAAAGCGTGCCTTCTGAATTCGCCACTGCACTGCCAGCGAGCCTCGGGCCCGCATCCGTAGTTTAACTAGGACATTTAACTGTCATGACTGACCCTAAACGTGCCCTCATTACCGGCATCACTGGCCAAGACGGCTCATATTTAACTGAACTGCTATTAGAAAAAGGCTACCAGGTGCATGGAATTATTCGCCGCACCTCTACCTTCAATACAGATCGCCTCGACCACGTCTATACCGACCCCCATAACCAAGAAGCCCGGATGTTTTTGCATTACGGCGACCTCAATGACGGCACGATGCTACGCCGGATTTTGGAAGAAGTCGAGCCAATTGAAGTTTACAACTTAGGGGCTCAGTCCCACGTCCGCGTGAGCTTTGACTCGCCGGAATACACCGTTGATACCGTGGCGATGGGGGCATTGCGCCTGCTCGAAGCCATCCGCGACTATCAGCAGCGTACCGGCAACGAAGTACGCTACTACCAAGCGGGGTCCTCTGAAATGTACGGCAAAGTGCAAGAGATTCCGCAAACGGAAACGACACCCTTTTATCCTCGCAGCCCCTACGCTTGTGCCAAGCTCTACGCCCATTGGCAAACCGTCAACTACCGCGAATCTTACGACCTGTTTGCTTGCAACGGCATCTTGTTTAACCATGAGTCACCGCGTCGGGGCGAAACCTTCGTGACTCGCAAAATCACTCGCGCTGTCGCTCGCATCGTCGCGAAGCAGCAAGACAAGCTGTTTATGGGCAACTTGGATTCCAAGCGCGACTGGGGCTATGCCAAAGACTACGTCCGTGCAATGTGGCTGATGCTGCAACAAGACAAGCCCGATGATTATGTCGTAGCCACCGGGGAAACTCACTCCGTGGAAGAGTTTTTGGAACTGGCGTTTGGCCGAGTTAATCTCAACTGGCGCGATCACGTCGAGTTTGACCCCCGTTACCTGCGTCCGGCAGAAGTCGATCTGCTCATCGGTGACCCCGCAAAAGCGAAGAAGCAATTGCAATGGGAGCCTAGCGTCACGTTCAAAGAACTGGTGGAGCTAATGGTCGATGCTGATTTGGAAGCAGTCGGTATTGTCGATCCAGACAAGGCTGTTCATCCAGAGCTGGCCACCATTCGACGCGCACAGCTCAGTCAAAGCATGGCCTAAGCGATCGATCAGGCCTTCAAGTTAGGTTAGCCAGACTGATTACAGCCTTCCAGATAAAGAAACTATCTGGGGGGCTGTTTCCTTTAAGATAATTACGAGCAAGGTTTAATCTCGACCTTCGGAAACAGGCAGACTTAATAGGCGTTGCACAACATGGCTGAAGATAAGACAGCACAATCGGCTTCTAAAGCAGCAAAACCTAAAAAAGAGAAACCGCCCAAGCTGGAAGATAAGCCCTTTGGCGAGTTCATGGAGCAGCATTTTTTGCCCGCGTTGGACAAGGCGTTGGGCTCTGACGGTTGGGACGGCGTACAACTGTCGCTAGTCGATGCGCCCTTAACCGTGAAAGGAGCAGATGCTCAAGAAACCTATTGGCAATTGCAGGGCAGTCATCCCAGCAACTTAGATCACCGTTTCAATATCGTTTTCACGCAGGATGACATCAAAAGCCCGAAGTATTTCTATTACAGCCAAGGCAATGGCCCTGCTAGCACCATTGAACAGTTCATGGGGGATGAGCGCCGGATCACACTGGATTTGATGGTGCTGTATACGCTCCAGCGGTTAAAGGGGCAGAAGTGGCTGAGCCGGAATTAGAATTGCCGGGCCGGAATTAGGACTACTGCCCAACGTAATTTACGCCCTGCTATCTAGGGCAGAGACGCGAGCGAGCGGCCGGGCAAGAATCGCGACGGTGGCTGATTACCTGCCAGCATGTAAAAAAGCTGTCGTGACGTTGTTTTCAAGCATCCGACCGCGAGTGAAGCGTGGAACGGGTCGCGATGCTCTAGGATTGAAAAGGCGTTTTTGCAGGGGTGCAAACCACTGCCTCAGGTAGTTTATGTTGTCAGCGATCGCAACTCTTACGCAGCGGCTAGAGCAATCTTTGGTGAAGGCTTTTGGGGATGACTTAGCGGGTACTGATCCGGTTTTAGTCCCTGCCAGCAACCCAAAGTTTGGCGATTATCAGGCGAATTGCGCCATGGCCTTGGCGAAGCGGCTGAAG
>CAZFWL010000370.1:0-4326 GCA_964522775.1 uncultured Halomicronema sp. | reverse complement strand
AGGGGTACACCGTTGCCGATATTCCCAAGGATGGTAATGAGCTGATCCAGCGGCTGACAGCGGGCGTCACGAATGATCCAGAAAGTTGGGCGATGCGTCCTGTTGCTCAGACTCTGACAGCCAGAGCCTATGAGCAATTTGAGGCACAGTTACCGGCGGCGGTACAGGCCGGTATCACTCAGCAGTGGGGGACTCCCGAAACCGAGCGATCGCGTGATCACACCCCACCCCACGATGCCTGGCCCATCGCGGGCCTTCAGTTGGGTAACGTGTTTGTGGGGATTCAGCCGAGTCGCGGTTATGACCTCGATCCGTCTTTGAACTATCACGCCCCTGATCTCGTGCCGACCCATGCCTACATCGCGTTTTACGCTTGGCTGCGGCAGCAATTTGGGGCGCAGGCGATCGTCCACGTGGGCAAACACGGCAACCTCGAATGGCTGCCGGGAAAAGGCATCGGACTATCTGCCGACTGTTACCCAGAAGCCGCGTTGGGGGCAATGCCGCATCTGTATCCCTTTATCGTGAATGATCCAGGAGAAGGGGCTCAAGCTAAGCGGCGATCGCAGGCCGTGATTGTCGATCACTTGACGCCGCCCCTCACGCGAGCCGAACTGTATGGTCCACTGCAACAGCTAGAAGGACTGGTGGATGAGTACTATGAGGCGCAAAGCCTGAATCCCAGTCGATTATCAGCCATTCGTGAGCGGCTACTGGCCTTGCTCCAGACGACTCACCTGTTGGAGGACTTGACGACAGCGGGCGAATTCAGCGCTGACGCTACGACAAAAGCAGCATTGAATGATGAGCAGTTCTTTAAATTGCTGCCCTCGGTCGATGGCTATCTGTGTGAACTGAAAGAAGCCCAGATTCGCGATGGGCTGCATATTTTGGGTCGTTGCCCCACGGGCCGACAACTGCGGGATTTAGTCATCGCGATCGCTCGCCATCCTTTTGGCTCAAGGGTGGGATTAACGAGAGCGATCGCCCAAGCTTGGCAGCTTTACCTCGATCCCCTCACCGACGATCTGGGGCAGCCTTGGCAACTCCCCACTGCTCACCAAGTACCACCGGAACAGCAGGCCGCCTTCATCCCCTGTCGCACGTTAGGCGATGGCGTTGCGGTGCTTGAGGCGCAGGCTCAGCAGTGGGTGGAGGCGTTGATTGAGCAGTTTTCCCAACCCTTGCCAGGGGCGATGTCCCCGGTCATAGCGGCAGAAATCCGCTGGATTCAGCAATTCTTACTGCCTCAGCTTAGGCAAACCGATCACGAAATTCAGGCGCTGCTAACGGGCTTAGATGGCTGCTATGTTCCGAGTGGCCCCGCCGGTGCCCCCACCCGTAACCGCCCGGATGTATTGCCGACGGGGCGCAACTTTTATTCGGTGGACATTCGCGCTATTCCTACTGAAAGCGCTTGGGATGTGGGCCGCAAAGCCGCCGAAGTCTTAGTGGAGCATTACACCCAGGAAAACGGTGAATATCCCCAAAGTTTAGGGCTGTCGGTATGGGGCACCTCCACCATGCGCACCGGGGGGGACGACATTGCGGAAGCGTTGGCCCTGCTGGGGGTCCGTCCCGTTTGGGACGGGCCGTCGCGCCGGGTAGTGGATTTTGAAATTTTACCGATCGCGCTCCTGGGTCGCCCGCGGGTGGATGTGACCTTGCGAGTGTCGGGCTTCTTTCGCGATGCCTTCCCCAATTTGATTGACTTATTTGATCAGGCGGTGGAGGCAGTGGCGCAACTGACCGAAACCGCTGACGAGAATCCCCTGGCGTCTAAAGCAGCGTCTGAAGCGCAAGCCTGGCAACAGCGGGGGCTCACGGCGGAACAGGCGCAGGCGCGATCTCGCTATCGGATCTTTGGCTCCAAGCCAGGGGCTTATGGCGCGGGACTGCAAGGGCTGATTGAGGCGCAGAACTGGACGACTGACGAAGATCTCGCCCGCGCCTATATCAACTGGAGTAGCTACGCCTATGGCCGCCACGCCCAGGGACGGTCGGCCCCTGAAGCGTTTCAGGCCCGATTACAAACCCTGCAGGTCGTGCTGCATAACCAAGATAACCGCGAACATGATCTGCTGGATTCTGATGATTACTATCAGTTTCAAGGGGGACTAACAGCCGCTGTTAAAGCTGTATCGGGGCGATCGCCCCAAACCTACTTCGGCGATCATGCCATAGCTGAAAATCCTAAAGTGCGATCGCTGGCCCAAGAAATTGCCCGTGTCTACCGTTCTCGCGTGGTGAATCCCAAATGGCTGGCAGGCGTCAAGCGTCACGGTTACAAGGGCGCGTTTGAAATGGCCGCCACCGTGGATTATCTGTTTGCCTATGATGCCACCACCCACTGCGTTGCTGACCATATGTACACGGGCATTGCCCAGGCCTATGTGCTGGATGATGAGAACCGGGCCTTTGTTCAATCGGTGAACCCTTGGGCCTTACGCGATATGGCTGAACGCCTGCTCGAAGCTCATCAGCGACAGCTTTGGGCAACTGCCTCAGATGACCTGCTGGCCGCGCTTCGGGAGGTTGTGCATGCCGCCGAGGCCGATGTTGAAGGTCATCAACAAGCCTTCGTGAACTAGCAAACCCCTCCCTAGGCAATCCTGTAAACACTGTTAAAATAGCGGGGATCGTTCCTTTCACACACAGTTTGGAGTTAAACCCATGGAGCCTGTATCCACGGACGTGGTTCAGCAGGTGGCGGCATACTTCAGCATTCTGGGCGAGCCAATGCGTCTCAAGATTTTGAATCTGTTGCGCGACGGTGAAAAATGCGTTCAGGATTTAGTCGAAGCGACTGCTACCAGTCAGGCCAATGTCTCCAAGCATCTCAAGGTGATGCTGCAAGCGGGCATATTGGCACGACGCTGCGAGGGCACAGCCGCTTACTACAGCGTGACCGATGATTTGACCTACGAGCTGTGCACGCTAGTGTGCGATCGCCTGGCGACCCGTATCGAGCAACAAGCCCAGAGCATTCGTGCCTTTAGCCTTGCCCCTTCACCCCGTCGGGGTTGACCCGGCAGCCAAGGATTACTTCGACAGAAATTTGCTTTAAAGCATCAAGAACCGCCACTGGTATCCAGATGCCTGGAATGAGCAGTGGTGGTTCTGTGAATGTGAACTGGTTTCTCTGAGTAGAGATGAGGTTGAGGGCGATCGCTGCGGCCACTTAACTTTCGGGCGATGCTTCAACGCCAAAGTCAGTGGTTAAATCTTCGCGGGTCATCGGCTGGCGCACTTCTAGCCCCTCGCCGCCCAGCAGCGTCAACGGCTCTCCATCCACGTCAATCCACACCACCGCATCAGGATCAAAGGCGGTAGCGGTGTAAATGACTTGGGCGAGGCGGCCAATCATGGAAGCACTGCCACCGCCATCCGTGAAATCTTCCGACAAATTGACGTAAACTCCGTCGGATTCGACCGAGAGGGCCAGTAACTCAGTTTGCTCCGGAATGCCGGTGGCAACGCCCTCGCTATCTGGGCCGCCCATCAAGTTACTGAAGGCTAACTCTAGAGCATCGGTATCTGTGGCGTTAACCGGGATTTCAATCGTGGCGGGATTGAGCGCCACGGTTGTACCGTCCGTTGAAAGCCAGTAGAGCGTACCCGACTGATTCGGATTGACCGCAATTTCAGGTTCCGGCGGATCCGGTACTTCAATCGGTGCGGTGGTGGGTGCGTCGAAGCCTTCTGGAACCGATTCGCCATCAATTTCGAGTTCGGGAAATTCGGCGGTGGGTTCCGTCGGGGCGATCGATTTCCAGGTGAACCAAGCCGTAGCACTGCCTGCACTGAGGACGATCGCGGCTAGGGCGATCGCTACGCCGAGTGGGGGTCTCCGTCGCGTCGTTTGGTCTTCCATCTCTGAATCCCTCAACACTATTTACAGCTTGGCACGGTGGCCCGTCGAACTGGGGCTATATTATGCCACTTCTGGTCAGTGGGAAGGCGGAGAACCGACCTCGATCTCGTCCTGAGCAGATTTTATCGATGCTAATTTTCGGCTAGACCCAACAGGGGGGAATCGGGATCAACTCGCACGTAAACGACTAAATCTAAATCTTCGGGTTGCAGCTCAAACTGTAAGACCCGCGCCACGACATCTAGCGCATCGAACTGCTTGAGCGTTAGATCGGAGGCGATGCCTTCAGTGAACGCCGTGATCAGCTGCTGGGGCACGGCCTGTCCGTCGATCCGAATGCGCTCGCCGATGCGATGGAGGTGCGGGCTGGTGAACAAGCCGGTGCGAACCCCGGATCGCCTCAGCCCGAACTCGATGATCGCGGCGGTCGACCCCTTGCCGTTGGTGCCCAC
>CAZFWL010000369.1:0-4350 GCA_964522775.1 uncultured Halomicronema sp. | reverse complement strand
AAGATGGACTTCGTAGACCGAGATGGGGTGATCCAGGGGTTCAGTATGCCGCCGCTGCTCCATCCAGTCAGCGTCTTGCCATTCGTAAGAATCTAGGTCAGTGACGATGGAAGCGGTTTTGGGCCGCACTTCTTGCTGAAAACCATAAGGGTCAGACTTTTCATAAATGTGGCCGTGGGGATTCTTGATCTCGTATTTATAGTGCTCGCCGTAGCCAATCTCAGGGATGAACAATTCCCAGATCCCGTTACCAGTGCGGCGCATTTGGTGCTTGCGGCCATCCCAATAGTTGAAGTCGCCTAATACCGAGACGTTACGGGCGCCGGGGGCCCAAACTGCGAAATAAACGCCGCTGACTCCATCAAGTTCGGTTACATGAGCGCCGAGTTTTTCATAGATGCGATGGTGGTTGCCTTCGGCAAAGAGATGCACATCAAAATCTGTGATGCGGCGTGTTTTGAAGGCATAGGGATCATAGACGAATCGCTCGTGCTCCCCTTCCTTGTACTTGAACTGGTAATTGCTCAGCTCTTGAGTCGTGAGTACGCACTCAAAAAAGTGAGGATTATGACCCTTTTCCATTGGGTGTTCGCTACGGCTTTCCGGCAGCACGACCCAGGCTTCGTCGGCAGTTGGCAGATAGGCGCGGATGGCCCATACCGTTTGGCCATCTTGCTGAATCATGTGGGGGCCTAGCACCTCAAAGGGATCGTGATGCTGGTTCCAAACAATGCTATCGATCTGCTCTGGAGTAACCGTGACAGCCATAGGTAACCTTATATAAAACGGATTTCAGCAGCGACTTGAAGGCGAACTTGCCGACTAGAGCTTGATTTGAGAAGTTTGTCATCTATGCGAATCAGATTAACAAAACTTCGTAACAAAATTAGGACTCGCCAGTAAATGTGGGGAGTTATTTCTCAAGGGTTAGGGCAGGAAGGGAATCACCGGTCGCAGTACTCGCCGAATTTGCAGCAGAAAGACGACTTCGCGAATTTGAGCATCAAGCACTGGGGCTGGGTAGTCTACGATCGCGGCTTGCAGATCCTCATACTCTGCTGCAGTCAGAGGCGTGCCGTCGATGGGCGATCGCGCCTCCAGAATGATTTCTGTCCGCAACCGTTCCTCGGGAATCTCTTCTGGTGGCGGCAGGGCACGACCAGCGGTTTGACCAGACAGCACACCGATACATGTGAATAGCGGGAACAGCAGAGCAGTCAACTTCATGCGGGTAACGATACAGCGCAAACTGCTCACACCATACTCTTTTGGGCCGCATCTGTAACCCTGCACAGTCATAAGCGATTGCCCATGGAACTGGCACAGAGCGGTATACGTCACGGGATTCAAGAAGTATGTTGATGGATGGCTGGTTCACGAGTCGAGATCGCCTCTGGGTGGTTCTCCGGAGACGAACGGCATAATGGTGAAGTCGGTCAGAGTAAGACTCAGTACCCTGAGGACGGTAAGACAAGGATTTTCAATATGAAGCACGCATTTTCAAGGACTGTAGGGCTGTTGGCGACGATGGCTGCCCTTTCGGGAGGGATATGGTTTAGTACTGCCGTTACCGCTAGCGCTCAAACCATTCTTGAAGAGGACGGCACGATCGAGCCCGCGTTGAAGGATTATCCGCTGACGATCGAAGCGGGCGACATTATTGCCATCATTATGACCAGCGAAGACTTTGACACGATGTTGTCGTTGATTGGCCCCGATGGTGAAGAAGTAGCCTTCAACGACGATTACGGTGGCACGTTGAACTCGCGGATCGTGTTTTCGGCTGACACCAGCGGCGACTATGTCATCCGCACAATGACTTATGACGGTCAGCAAGGTGGCGATTTTGCGTTGGAAGTACGCCCCGCTTTGCCCTATGAAGTCGCCTTTAACGAGGCGCAGATGAGCCTGGATGAGGGGGACTTGGCTGCGGCTATTGAAGCTTTTTCGGAAGCGATTGAGCTGGATGACAGCAATCCCGAAGCCTTCTTAGGAAGAGCCGACGCGGCCTTTGGTCAAGCCCTGGATGAGTGGGAGGCCCAAGGCAATTTTGATGAAAGTGTCGATGCCTCATTTGAAGCGCAATTTTTGGAGGATTTGTCGCCAGAATTACGTGAACTAATCGTGACTGATTTTGAAATGGCGGCTGAACTCTATGAAGCGGATGGTGATCCGTTTACGGCCCAACGCCTCAGAGAACAAATTCTGTACATTGAAACTGGCGAAATTCCCGGCCCGGCAGGTGGTGGCCCACGCGAGGAATAGAGCCTGCCATTGTCTGATAAACACCTTTGTGTGGTTTTTACGATGTGCCCTCATTGAGGTGAGAGCGATCGCGGCTCAACATTTTTCTGAATTCTGTCCGGATGCTCCAATTCCTATCAGTAGAAAGGGATGGTAGATGCACCCTGATTTCTAACCCTCGGTCTTATGGCCGGGGGTTTTTTGTTGCTTGGGATGCCGTGCTCGACGGCCAAACATCAACCTTGCCGCCGTGTCGAGTCCACCATCAACCTGTTCGGAGGTTGAGCAAAAGCGATACACTGACCACGGCAGGTTTGACGCAGCATCCATCATTGTTGTCATTCGGGTGATTTTTGGGGGTTGCGATCGCTATTCATGTGCTGAGGCGATCTCGCTCGTCGATATAGTGCCGTGCCTGTCAGGTTGAATAGTTCAAGTTTCCAATCGCATGTCATCCACCACGCCGATTCCCATTCTGTTAGTGACTGCCGACCAGCTGCAGACCAACTTCAAAGCTGAAAAAAGCTGGATCGATGCCATGGGATTTAAGGCAGAGCCCGGTACCTTTTGCCTCTTGCCCGGAACCCAGCAAAGCCTGTCAAAAGTTTTGGTGGGTCGTCCAGAAACGCTTGATATGTGGCTGCTCGGATTGTTGTCGCAATCGCTGCCGGTAAATCGCTACGAGCTGATCAGTGATGTGACGCCAGAAGAGGCCACCGCCCTGACCCTGGGATGGCGACTTGGGCAGTACTCCTTTAGTCGTTATAAACAGAAGAAACCAGGGGCGATCGCTGAACTCGCCCCCCCCGATACAGCTGACCTGGCCTATATCGAAGCCGTCGTCGAAGCTAGTTCACTGGCCCGCGACCTCATCAATACCCCAGCCAACAACATGGGGCCAGATGACCTGGAAGAAGCCGCCCGTATTTTGTCAGTTACCTACGACGCTGATCTGAGCGTCATCAAGGGCAAACAGCTCGAAGCCGAAAACTACCCGATGATCTACGCCGTCGGTCAAGCCAGCGTGTCATCCCCCCGCCTACTTGATTTGCGCTGGGGCGATGTCGATGCTCCCAAAGTGACCCTGGTGGGTAAAGGCGTGTGTTTTGACTCTGGCGGGTTGGATCTAAAACCAGCGAAAGGCATGCTGATGATGAAAAAGGACATGGGCGGCGCCGCTCACGTACTCGGCCTTGCCACCATGATCATGAAGCTCAACCTGCCTGTGTGCCTGCGCGTTCTGATTCCAGCGGTGGAAAACAGCGTTGCCGGGAATGCTATGCGCCCGCTCGATGTGATTCCGACCCGCAAAGGCATCACCGTCGAAGTGGGGAACACCGATGCTGAGGGGCGATTAGTTCTGGCCGATGCCCTGTGGGAAGCCAGCAGCGAGCAGCCTGAACTGATCGTGGATTTTGCTACGCTCACAGGGGCTGCCCGGGTGGCTCTAGGAACTGAGCTGCCTGCCTTCTTCTGCAACGATCCGGCGTTCTTAGAGCCGCTAGAGAGCGCGATGCAGGTAGCCACAGATCCGCTGTGGAATCTGCCGCTTCATGAGCCTTACCGTGACTTGCTCAATAGCAAGGTGGCGGATTTATCGAACGTCTCCAGCGGCTCTTACGGGGGCGCGATTACAGCCGCTCTATTTTTACAAGAGTTCATCAAGACCCAAATTCCCTGGATTCACATTGATGTCATGGCTTGGAACCTGCGGAATCTGCCGGGTCGCCCGGAAGGGGGCGAAGTGATGGGCATGCGGGCCATGTTTGAGCTGATTAAACAAAAGATTGCTGCATCTTAGAATCAAAAGGTTTACAGATATTGGAAGTTAGTCAAGTCGCTGCCTTGGGGATGGCGACTGCGTGCCCCTATCATTGAGTGCCAGATTAAGAGTTGTCGCTGACCAAACAGCAATAGCGTGGTGGATGAGCTACCGTGCAACTACTGCAAATGGGCGTTTATACACTGTTTGCCACTCTGCCACTTTTGTTTTGATAGCTGCCATGCGTTCTCGCAATTCCGATCCTGAAACTCGGCTAGAAACCCTTAAATTAATCATTTATCTGGTGCAGATTTTTGGCTTCTTTCCCTCATTGTGGAGCCTGT
>CAZFWL010000368.1:0-4354 GCA_964522775.1 uncultured Halomicronema sp. | reverse complement strand
TATCCGACTGGCAAGTCATTTTCGAGGTCAACCGCTCGAAAGCTGGCGGTCAGCACTTTGGTTCTCGGATCACCTGGCTGCCTGACAACACGATGCTGATTTCTATTGGTGACGGCGGGAACCCGCCATTGCAGCTCGAAGGCGAATTGATCCGCGAGCAGGCCCAAAATTTGTCCAGTCACCTTGGGAAGATCGTCCGACTCAATGATGATGGCTCTGTGCCTGCTGATAATCCATTCGTCGATAGGCCCGGTGCAAACCCCGCCATTTGGAGCTACGGTCATCGCAACATTCAAGGGCTGATGTACGACCCAGTCAGCGATCGCCTTTGGTCAACAGAGCATGGAGCCCGTGGCGGTGACGAGTTGAACCTCGTCGAGGTCGGAGAAAACTACGGCTGGCCCGTGGTTACCCACAGTCGTGAATATTCTGGTGGCGAGATTACGACAGAGCGATCTCGACCGGGCATGGTCGATCCGCTAATTGTGTGGACACCAGCGATCGCCCCTTCCGGGCTATTGGTCTATCAGGGCAATGCCTTTCCCCAATGGCAAGGCGATCTTTTCGCTGGCGGCTTGGTTTCTCAGGATGTTCGCCACATCGAACTTGACGAGTCTGGTGCCGTCATTAACGAGACACCCATCAATATCGGACAGCGGGTTCGCGATGTGCGCCAAGGACCGGACGGTCTGATCTATGTCCTTACGGATGAGTCCAACGGTCGTTTAATTCGTCTGGGGCCAGGCTAGCGCTGTCGTCCCGAGAAAAAGTAGTAAACACACCGCAAAGGGCCAACATCACACTGACATTGCATTGATGAAAGCTCGTGCCGCCCTCGGTTTACAGGAGCAGCCTTAGGACGCCAGCACCGAGCCTTTGGGGCGGGCAAAAATCATCCGACCTGCCGATGTTTGCAATGCGCCAGTGACCACGACGTCGATTTCATCACCGATAAAGTCGCGCCCCTCCTCGACCACAACCATCGTGCCGTCATTCAAATACCCAACGCCCTGCTGAGGTTCCTTACCTTCTTTCAAAATTCGCAAGCCCATGTCATCTCCAGGTAGATAGCTGGGCCGAATTGCCTGAGCCAAATCGTTGATATTCAACACTTCGACTTCTTGAAAGCTGGCAACTTTGTTGAGGTTGAAATCATTAGTCAACAACATGGCATTAAGTTCTTGCGCCAGCCGCACTAACTTCGCATCTACCGTCGGAATCTCCTCATAATCGATGCTCGAAATCACCACGCGACTGGCATAGGTTTCACGAATACGATTCAATACATCGAGTCCTCGCCGTCCTCGCACGCGCTTTTGGTCGTTTGAGGCATCAGCAACTTGCTGTAATTCCTGCAAAACAAACTGCGGTACGAGAATTTGCCCCTCCAGGAAATTGGTTTCTAACAATCCTTCGATCCGCCCGTCAATGATGCAGCTTGTATCCAACAGCTTCGTTTTGGATGGTTTCAGTGTGCCTTCTGCTACTAGCGTCGATTCCATTGAGCCTGGGCTGATCAGGCGGAGTAGAGATCGCCCATGGGTATCGGCCAAATTCATACCTGAAACCGCAAAAATCACGCTGCCCATGACGGCCAGCAAAGGTTTAATGAAGCCAAACTCGCTAGGAATTGGGAGCAAAAACAGAGGGGCGAGCATGAGATTAGCGATTAGCAGACCAATGACCAGGCCGACCGCCCGACTAAGCAATCGTTCTGGGGGCAGTTCCCGCACCTGTATTTCCAGCCGCCGATAGCTGGTCTGCATCACTAAGCCCAAGCCAGTGCCGAACAGAGCTCCAAATCCTGCTGTCACAGAACTCAGCCCTTCTAAACTACTGACTTCACTGAGCGCCCCTGCGGGCAACAATTCTGGTGCATAGAAGCCAATTCCGGCTCCCGCAATAATGAATGAAAGTACGATGAGTGCATCTAACATGATGACGAGCCGTAGAGGCTGAAAAGGTTATGTATTTGATGAAGTTGAGCGTTCCACATCTAAGGTACGACACGAAACCATCGGACGGTCAGATAAAAACCGTTAAGCGGCTAAATTGAGAAGAACACAGCCCCTAACTCAGCCGAGCGATCTATCCTCAGCTTGAAAGCTAACGGCTTGCCAGCGTTTGCAAAGCAATTTGCAGCAAATTTTCACACTATTGGCTTGCCCCCCCTCAAGTAAAGGCTTTGAAACCAGCCAGCGCTTCTCCATATAGATGGCTAACATTTCTGCATAACAAGCAATTGCTGATACCCATGCCATCCTGAAATAACAGTCCGTTTTTTTATGTTGTTAGAGATACTGAGCTCAAGAACTTGTGGCTTAGTGATCGCATCTTGGGCAAAATCGGCTGTCGGCTAGTTGATTGAGACAGGTGGCCTTACCACGCCGTCTCTTCGCGACTTTCTAGGCGACCAGCTCACAGCATTTTTGAAGCAGGCTTAGTACTTTGCTACCGCCGCTTAAAGTTTTCGTGTAGCAGTACATCTGTCAAGACGATTCTTGAAGGCCAGGGCTAAGCTATTGCAAGTGTCCTCACACAGCCTTTGAGCCTAGTTTGTTTGCTTGAGCAGCAGTTCTGTTTTGGTGGCTCGCTGCATCGGTTGGGAACTCTGCAAATATAGTTGGGGATCAGTGTTTCGAAAGCCGTAGTCAAAATCTTAAATTTGGAACTGGAGGGTTTGTTATCGTGCCCAAAACGCAAGAGCTAACTGAATCTAAGAATGGTGTATCAATGCAGTCTTTAACTGTCCCTGAGGGAGTCTCAGCGACAGAACTACGGCCTTGGGGCTCTTTTACAGTTTTAGAAGAGGGCCGCGGCTACAAAATCAAGCGCATCGAGGTGAAGCCTGGTCATCGCTTGAGCCTGCAAATGCACCACCACCGGAGTGAGCACTGGATCGTTGTTTCTGGTACTGCCAAGGTCACTTGTGGCGAGCGGGAAACACTCCTCAGCACGAATCAATCCACTTACGTGCCCCCTTGCACGTCTCATCGTTTAGAGAACTCCGGCGTCATTCCTCTGATCTTAATTGAGGTGCAGAACGGCGAGTATTTGGGTGAAGACGATATCGTTCGGTTTCAAGACGATTACTCCCGTTCTGACAGCAAGTAGCGATCGCTCAGTCGGCTACTGTAGTGGCAAACAATTCTTCGTTACTGAACAGAAAGCGCTTACCAATTGGTTAAGCGCTTTTTGTTTGAGCCCCTGGCCGTGGGGCAAGGCCAATCCAGATAGCCAGAGTAAGATCGCCCGAACTCATTCCTCAACAATCAACAAGCCTTAAGAATTCTCGTTGGTGAGCGGCTCAAAATCTCGGTACGATGGAGAGTGTTCCGAATAGCTGAGTACCCGATGGATCTCGTAACGCTGCAAGGATGGCTAGATAACACAGCGTTTGCCATTCTGTTTTTCACAATGCTGGCCTACTGGGGTAGTGTTGCCTTTCCAAAGGCTCGTTTGTTGAGCGGTTTTGGTACGACGGGAATGGCGCTAGCAAACATGGCGATCGCGGCACTATTGATCGCCCGCTGGATTGAGGGTGGCTATTTTCCCCTCAGTAATCTCTATGAGTCTTTGTTCTTTGTAATTTGGGGAATTACGGCGGTTCACCTTGTTGCAGAACGCATGAGCCAGAGCCAGTTAGTGGGAGCAGTTACCGCCCCAATTGCGATGGGTATGACTGCATTTGGCACCATGACTTTGCCAGACAACATGCAAGTCTCTGAGCCGCTAGTACCAGCCCTGAAATCTAACTGGTTAATGATGCATGTCAGCGTTATGTTGCTGAGTTACGCCGCGCTCATGGTGGGCGCTTTAATGGCGATCGCCTTTCTGATTGTCACTCGTGGCCAATCCATTGAGTTACGCGGTAGTTCTGTGGGCACGGGCAGCTTTCGAGAAACCAAATTGCGTCGCAACGTTAACTTACCGTCGGCGGGCAATACAGATTTGTCAGTTAAGGCTGACGTTACGACCAGCGACGGCGGCACAGCTGTTTTGGAAAAAGTAGTCTCTGCGCCGTCGGCAGTGGCAGCTCAAAAGCTGACGCCGCAGCGCTTAACCCTGGCTGATACCTTAGATAACATCAGCTACCGCATTATTGGCATTGGCTTTCCACTGCTGACAATTGGCATTATTTCTGGCGCGGTATGGGCCAACGAAGCTTGGGGTTCCTACTGGAGCTGGGATCCCAAAGAGACCTGGGCTTTAATTACTTGGCTAGTGTTTGCGGCTTATTTACATGCCCGTATCACGAAAGGTTGGCAGGGACGACGGCCCGCGATTCTAGCGGCTTCTGGCTTTCTAGTTGTCTGGGTCTGTTATCTGGGCGTCAACATTCTCGGGAAAGGCT
>CAZFWL010000367.1:0-4374 GCA_964522775.1 uncultured Halomicronema sp. | reverse complement strand
GCATCGTCTCTTCGTTGGAAATTCAGCTCTGTATCCTTACCCGTTAGGGACTACCGGCCGAACCCTATGTCTCTTTTCCACGGGTCTAGAACGCTATCCAATCCGCTTCCCGATTGCGGTTTTCAAAACATCGTCATTCAACCAAAACCGTATGTAATTTCGAGCGCGTATGTCCTGCCAACTTTTAAGGACGACTACTTCCGATTGCTCCATCCGCTAAGCAATTGAGGATTATCGAAGCAATCGAACCGCAACTTTCCACTTGCGATCGCTTCGAAGCCGACATCAAAGCCAGCCCCAAACAAGTCTTTGACGGTAAACTGGTTCTCCAAGCTTCCAAAGACGAACCTGCCAACCTCCTGCTAAAGCTCGTCAGTGCCGAGTCAAGCAAGAAGCAAATAAGCAAAAGCCTGAAATCTTCAAACACACCCTGCTGATGCATCCATTCGGAGCAAAATGATGAATCCCTCTGATAGTAGTCCCCAAGGGAAAATCTCAAAGAAAGCTGAAAGTCTTGAGATGCTTGAAAAAGAGAAACTCAAGGCGGAAATTGGTCGGCTTAATGCTCAGGAAGCCTTAATTCGAGACAAGATTTCTGCTAAATGGTATGAGGATTCATCACTAGCATCGCAATTAATTAGGGGCCTGTTTCAGGCAGTGGCGACTGTTCTAATTGGCATACCGATTCTTTGGTTTTATGTAGAAAACGTTGTCAAACCTGGTGTCGAAGTCAGAGTCCTCGAATCCAAGAAAGATAATCTGCAAGAAGAAATCGAACTTAACCAAACTATTATCGACCTTAATCAGACCATTCAGGAGCTCAGGCACAATCTCGACGCCGCTGTCACCTCCGACACTCAGACCAAAGAGCAACTAGAACAAGCTAACCAGGAGCTCGGAGAAGCGCGGACAACCTTGAGCAGCGTGAGAGTAGAACTTGACGGTTTACGAACTACTGCAACCCCCGAAAATGTTAATGCCACCCTAGATTCAGCGACCAATCAAATTAATAGTGCGGAGCAAACGATTGATAGCCTGTAACTCAGCGTGCAAGCTGAACAGGAAAACGCCGAGGAACGCATTGAAACCACCAATCAATTACAAGAACAGCTCCCCGTAGAACGCGCCAATCCAACGACACCGGCAGACCCAGAGGAACCTTAAGGCGATCGCTTCACCCTTGAACGTTGATACCTCGTTAAAATGGCTCGCTATTTATCGGGTTGCGCAGCGAGATACAGCTGATTTGCCGCTGTTTTTGAGTGGACGATCGAAAGCTACAACGACAAATTACTTTAGCGATCGCGAGGACAGGGCCACCAACGCCGATTCATCTTCAGCAGCAGAACGAGTTACCATCGCAGTTTTGTCCCGATCAAGCGATGCATTGAGGTATTAGCCATGAGGCAACCGGTTCCCGTCGTCCGCCAGATGTTACACGACCAGCATGTTGCCGCAGTGGTCGCGCTAAACGAATCAGTAGTCAAAGTCACGAGCCCGATGGACGCCAGTCGATTTGGTTATCTGTACGAGCTCAGCACAGTGAAGTTAGTGGCAGAACTGGATGGCGATATCGTGGCATTCGTAATGGCCATGGTTGATGGGAATGCCTATGACAATGCCAACTACCGCTGGTTTTCCGACCGATTGGAACGCTTTTTATATATCGACAGGGTAGTCGTGTCCGCAGCTTGTCGCGGTCTGGGCATTGGCCGCTTACTCTACTCACAGATTTATGACTGGGCTTTGGAATCTCAACTACCCACCATCTGTGCGGAGATTGATCTGGTTCCCGCCAATCCAGCATCGCTGCGGTTTCACAGCAAAGCCGGATTTGAGCAGATTGGCACACGGATATTGGAGAGTGGCAAACAAGTCTCAATGCAGGTATGCGCCGTGGCTAGCAATGCCGGTAAGTAACACCTCACCGGGTAGGCCAGAGCAACCTTTTAGGATAAGGGTTTTACAATGCTCTCTAGTTCTGTTTGGGGTTAATCAAGTCAGTTCAGCGAAGTCCGCAACTGTTTTTAACTAGTGCTGATTGTCAGGGGGATAAGAATGGACTTCTGTCCAGGGATCTTCTACTAAGTAGTTATCGCCCCCCTGTTTTTGTAGGTAGTTCGGCCCAATCGGAACTTTGCCATGGCCGCCCGGAATATCCAGCACATAAGTCGGCTGACATAACCCTGAAATTTTTCCCCGCACTTCGCGCATTAATGCCTGGCCTTCTTGAATCGTGGTTCGAAAATGACTCGTGCCCTTGGCCATATCACCGTGGTGCAAGTAGTAAGGTTTAATCCGATTTCTCACCATCTTTCGGAATAGTTGGGCTAGCGTTTCTGCATTATCGTTGATGCCTTTGAGTAATACCGTCTGACTAACTAACGGAATACCGGCATCGGCCAAAGTCGCGATCGCTTTGCAGGCTTTTTCACTAAATTCGTTGGGATGGTTGGTGTGAATTGCCACATAAACCGGCTTACTCACTTTGAGGATTTGGGCTACTTCCTCATCGATACGCTCGGGATCAACCACCGGCACCCGCGTGTGAATGCGAATCACATCCACATGGTCAATTTGATCTAGCGCTTGAATAACATGATTCAGCTTTGGCTTTGATAAAATCATTGGGTCGCCGCCCGTTAAGATGACCTCCCAAATTTCCTTATGACTGCGAATGTAATCCAGCGCTGCTTCTAATTCTTGGGGAGGCAAGCCTTCGCCGCCATCACCCACCACTTCACGCCGAAAACAAAAACGGCAGTAGACCGGGCACACGTGAATCGTTTTGAGCAATACGCGATCGGGGTAGCGATGCACAATACCTTTGACCGGCGTGTGGGGAAAATCGCCAATGGGGTCAGCCAACTCTTCGGGACGAATATCTAGCTCTCGGGCATCGGGAATGAATTGCTTTGCGATCGGATCATTGGCGTCGTCAGAATCAATCAACTCCAACATTGCCGGTGTCACAGCCATCGAAAACTGCTTCGTCACCTGGTCAATGGCGGCAGCTTGCTTTGGAGGAATGACCCCAGACTCCACTAATCCTTGACCAGTGCGAGTTGTACCGTGGTGCATCATATTTTGAGTTTTCCAAGAACCGTATTTGGGTTTTATCACGCAGAATTATCAGCGGCGACTAAATTTTAGCAACCATTAAGTTGCGATTAGAAAAAGCCAAACGTTGGCTTGATCTCCACAAAATGCTGTTGAGAAGCATCTGATTCACCGTAGAAGTCAAGCCAGAAGCCGAAACCGTGTGATAGGGCGTTTCTCTCTTAGACCATATCCACACGGATACTTGACCTCTGGAATCTAAATATATTCTTAAAGTTCTATCAATAACTGGTTCCTGATTTGTTTGTTTCGACTCCGTATGTTGTGACACTTTGTTGGCTTGATTTATAGAGAGGCTGGTACATGACAAGCTTCTGTCTGAGGTTACATTGCTTAGAATGCTCACAAATTCTCAAAGTGCCTGATTACCTTGAGCCATTGGCTGTATTGTTGGCTGATGATATCTGTATGAACTTAGAGGGCTAGTTTTCGTGTCGAAACTTGTATCGATTCACTCCTATCGAGGCGGAACGGGAAAATCTAATACCACCGCTAATCTTGCAGCCACTTTGGCAAAATATGGGAAACGAGTCGCTGTTGTTGACACGGATATTCAGTCCCCCGGCATACATGTTTTGTTTGGTTTTCAAGAAGATCAAGTTGCCGCAACGCTTAACGACTATCTTTGGGGACGCCGCTCCATCAGCGAGGTAGCCTGCGACGTTACCAATTCTTTAGGCCCTTTGGCCAATAAAGGGGGCCAGGTGTTTCTTATTCCAAGCAGCACCCGAGCCGAAGATATTGCCCGCGTATTGCGAGAAGGTTACGACATTGAGTATCTGAGCAAAGGTCTTCAGACCCTAATCAGTGACCTCAAGCTTGATTACCTGTTAGTTGATACTCACCCTGGGCTAAATGAAGAAACCCTACTGTCGATTTCAGTTTCTGACATTCTGATTTTGATTTTGCGTCCCGATGCTCAGGACTATCAGGGGACCGCAGTCACGGTCGATGTAGCCCGTAAGTTGAAAGTGCCGGAACTGCTGATGATGGTAAATAAGGTGCCTCAGTTCTTTGACTTGAACGAGCTGAAAGCCAAAATCCAGGAAACTTACGATGCCAACGTGGTCGGAGTATTGCCACACTCTGATGAAATGATGGTGCTGGCCAGCAGTGGATTATTTGTGGTCGATTATCCTGATAACCCCGTGAGTCAAACTTTTGACAGCATTGTTACGCAGTATTTGGTTTAGTAATCAAACCGAGGAAAAAACCATGAAGAACTTGGCAGCCAAAACATAAGACCTATTTGCA
>CAZFWL010000366.1:0-4382 GCA_964522775.1 uncultured Halomicronema sp. | reverse complement strand
CTACTATAGTGAAGCTACTGAACACATGCACCGCACGGGTCTTAACACCATCTCGAGTAACACCAACTTCCGAATAACGGGATCACAGTGAATCTTGCGTCGATGGGTAGCGAGGGTTTTCGGCAAAAACCTCAAACACGACTTTAAATCTCACGACAGGAGACTCACTCTATGAAACTGGCCTACTGGATGTATGCGGGTCCGGCTCACATCGGCACCCTCCGGATTGCCAGCTCATTCAAAAACGTGCATGCCATCATGCACGCACCGTTGGGCGACGACTATTTCAACGTCATGCGTTCCATGTTGGAACGGGAGCGGGACTTTACCCCCGTGACCGCCAGCATTGTCGATCGCCATGTACTGGCTCAAGGTTCGCAAGAAAAGGTGGTCGATAACATCGTCCGCAAAGATCACGAAGAGACGCCTGATCTCATTGTGTTGACGCCCACCTGTACCTCCAGCATTTTGCAAGAAGACTTGCAGAACTTTGTCGAGCGCGCCAGTTTAGATGCGCAATGCGATGTTTTGCTGGCCGACGTCAATCACTATCGGGTGAACGAGTTGCAGGCGGCTGATCGCACCTTGCAGCAAATCGTACAGTTCTACATCGAAAAAGCCCGCAAAAAGGGCGATTTGCCCACCGAGCGCACAGAGAAACCTTCGGTCAACATCATCGGGATCACGACCCTCGGCTTCCACAACAACCACGATCGCACCGAACTCGTGAAACTGATGGGTGATTTGGGCATCGAGGTTAACTTGGTGGTGCCCGATAAGCTATCAGTCGATCAGATTAAGCAACTGCCTCGCGCGTGGTTTAATCTGGTGCCTTATCGCGAAGTGGGACCAACGACAGCGGCCTATTTGCAAGAACAGTTTGATCAGCCGACGGTCGATATTACCCCCATGGGCATCGTCGAGACTGCGCGCTGTATTCGCCGCATTCAGCAGATTTTGAACGCCCAGGGCGCAGTCGTGGATTATGAGACCTTCATCGACGAGCAGACTCGATTTGTCTCCAATGCGGCCTGGTTTTCGCGCTCCATTGACTGTCAAAACCTGACGGGTAAAAAGGCCGTCGTGTTTGGCGACAGTACCCACGCTGCCGCAATGACCAAGATTTTGGCGCGGGAGATGGGCATTCATGTCGTGCTAGCGGGCACCTACTGCAAATACGATGAGGCTTGGTTCCGGCAGCAGGTCAGCGAGTATTGTGACGAAGTGCTGATCAGCGAAGATCATGGCGCGATCGCTGACAAAATTGCCACCATTGAACCAGCGGCCATCTTCGGCACCCAAATGGAGCGCCATGTGGGTAAGCGCTTGGATATTCCCTGCGGTGTTATTGCAGCGCCCATCCATATCCAAAACTTCCCTGTCGGCTACCGCCCCTTCCTGGGCTACGAAGGCTCAAATCAATTGGTAGACCTGATCTACAACTCCTTCACCCTGGGGATGGAAGATCATCTGCTGGAAATCTTCGGCGGTCACGACACCAAAGAAGTCATCACCAAAACCGTCTCGGCGGATGGTGACTTGAATTGGACGGCAGATGCCATGACCGAACTCAAACGGGTACCCGGTTTTGTGCGTGGCAAAGTGAAGCGCAACACTGAAAAGTTCGCTCGCGAACATGGACATGCCAGCATTGACGTAGAAATTATGTACGCCGCCAAAGAAGCCGTCGGCGCTTAAGGAAAGGCATTAGGGGACGCTTCCCTTAGTCCTAAATCCTCGCCCGACCAGATCGCCCACCAAGGAGCCTTCCTCTTAGTGGGCGATATTCTATTTCTGCAATAATCCGCGATGACGACATCCCCATGGCCAGAAGCCCAGGCCATTTTGACCTTTTGGTTTGATGATCCCGCTACGCCCAATAGCGAATACGGGCAACAGCGCAAAATCTGGTTTCGGAAAGATCCCACATTTGACCAGCAAGTGCGCGATCGCTTCTTGCCTCTTTACCAACAGGCACGGGCAGGAGAGTGTGACGGCTGGCGAGAGCAGCCCCGCTCTGCCTTAGCACTGACCATCTTGTTGGATCAGTTTCCCCGCAATATGTTTCGCGGTACGGCACGGTGCTTTGAGGCGGATGCCCAGGCTCTGGACACGGCAGAGGCAGCGATCGCCAACCACTTTGATCAACTACTGCTGCCGGTTGAACGCATGTTTCTGTACCTGCCGTTTGAACATAGCGAAAACATTGACCATCAGCACCGGGCCGTCAGCCTGTTTGAAACGCTCGTCCAGACTGCACCAGAATTACAGTCCACCCTGGATTACGCCTACCGTCACCGTGATGTAATCGCGCAGTTTGGTCGCTTTCCCCATCGCAATGAGAGTCTGGGCCGCAAGAGCACATCAGCCGAAATCGAATTTCTCAAACAGCCCGGCGCGCGATTTTAGCTGCGCTACCGTCGCAAAGTCGCCATAAAAAAACCGATAACGGATTCCGTTATCGGTTTAGGAGCAAGACGTGACTTCTCTAAAAAGTCAACGACAAAAATATAAATGTGATTTCAAAAGCATTTATCTCAAACCTGGCTCGATCAGCCCGATGCTAGGAGCCAGCAGGGACTGCCGCCGGTTTTTCGGCAGGGGGGTTGGCTGAAATTTTCTGCTCCCAAGGCGCATTCTCCTCAGGATCCACCGCTAAGCGAGCGCAGGAAATCGTGTCTGACAAGATGGCACTGGCCATCATACCGGTATGGATCTCTAGTTGCCCTTGGGGCAAGGTCTCAAACATCAGCCGCTGCCCTGGAAAGACAACGCGCTCAAAGTACCAGTCATGAATATTAGTAATTCGAACAATTTGCATTTTGCTAGTAGCATTTACATAGCAGCAAAGAATCGACTCGGATTGGTCAGTAGGAATGTGATCGATGATCTGAGCCATGGGTTTTCAAAAAAAAGTAAAAACTGACAACATAAATGCAAGTTAACACTTCCCCAGGAAATTTGGCTGTAAACGCGACTACCAACGATCCCCAAGCGATTACAAAATGCCATAAACCGCAACATTCTTGGGGTTGAATTGGTATCGAGGACTGCTTTTTGTGATAGAGCCGTCACCGCCTTCGATGCTGAAACATAGTCAAGACTTGGGATCAAGGTATTTCAGCTAACTGCAGCGCTAGCAGGTGAACTTTCGTTGCGAAAAATGTGCCCACCTTCGCGCTCTTCTGGCTGCAGGAGAGCGCGAACCTTCGATACAGGAAATCGCGATCGCAAGAATGAATAAATGCATGTATTTAATTTCGTATTTTTGAATACGAAATTAACCCTAAAAACGTCTCACTAAAACTTTCTGATTGTTAGCATTCCATTCTTCGACTGTAATGGCTTCAATTTCTAACAAGAGCAATCGCCAAAAATACTTAAAAGTGCTGATTCAAACTGTCGGCTGTGCCCCAAGAAACGACTGAAGACCGAACGCCCAACCGACGAAAGAAGCATATCTACCTGACCACGCTGAGGCAGGACAATCTCTTGTGAGGCGATCGCGCGACTTCAACTAACGACACAAGTCGTGGCCGATCTCACCCCATAGCCTTGTACGGTCAGTTGCTGCAAGAAAATTTCGGGGCAACAATTCCCAGACGATGGCAGCAATATGGCGGCTAAATTGCAGCAGAGTATCCTCCCCAATTCATCAGCCTCAAGCTTTCCGCCATAGCAAGGTATCTGCTAGACGGTAGACCTAAATAGGCAAGGGTGGATGGAACTCCACGGCAATCCAGGGTAGTTGAAGCAGCGCTTGGAAGAAAACTAAACCTCTGCGCACAAATCGTACATTGGCCCAAATATTTTGCTTAGAGTGCAGATTTTACAACTTGTTTGGGCAACCCGCTTGTAGTCTGACTTAGATCGCTCCCCTGGGATGAGATTAGCTGGCGTTAGTCATCGAAATGGTGCGGCTCAATGCCTTGAGCCCTAAGCAATGTGAACGTTTAAGCAAGACTTGACCAAGGTCGAATGCTAGAGCCCCATCGGAAAGATACACCTGTAAGAGACCTTCCCATTAGGCTTGCAGAACGGTGGCTTTCCTTCCTTCCCACATGCCAGCTCCAGCCCATCTAGGGCGGGGTTTTGCCTATCCCTTTGGGGTGAGTGCCCAGGGGAACTTGCAAGTCAGTGACGGTGAGCAGAGTGTTCGCGAGTCGATCTGGTTGATTTTGCGCACTCGTCCTGGCGAGCGCCTCCGTCGGCCAAATTTTGGCTGTCGCCTACACGAGCTGACCTTTGCGCCGCTCAATCAGAAAACCTTAGTGGCGATGCGCCTGTTTGTGGAGGAGGCGCTGAAAACTTGGGAACGACGGATTGTGCTGGATGAAGTACGGGTTGATCCACAAGCGGAAGTGGGTCGGGTCGATATCACG
>CAZFWL010000365.1:0-4393 GCA_964522775.1 uncultured Halomicronema sp. | reverse complement strand
GTAGGAATAGTCCATCCACAATTTCTAAAGCGCACTTTTGAATGTATTCATGGGCGCGATGAATGGGGTTCCGGGTTTGGAAACCTACTACGGTTTTCCATCCTCGCTCGGCAAACATCACCCGCGAGACGGCTGGATCAATTTGATATTTCGGAAATAAAGGATGGGGATCGCGATCTAGCAGCCAGACCGGGCCCGCTAAATTCACATCGCCTTGGTCATAAACGACTTTGACGCCAGGGTGCTTTTCCTCATCGGTGCGATAGACGTTGATCGCCTCTTTGTGTTTGTCGTAGGCGTATTTTTCGGTGAGCTCTAAGACGCCGACAAAACGTCCCGTGCTGTCATCCAACCGAATTTGCGTGCCTTCGGTCAGCGATTCGGCGATCGCTGCATCCACTGAAAGCGTCACTGGGATCGCCCAGGGTAAGCCGTTGGCCAGGCGCATATCCGTGACGACGGTGTCGTAGTCGGCACGGCCTAAAAAACCTTCGAGCGGGCTAAAGCCCCCGATCGCAATCATTACTAAATCTGATACAGCCCGCTCATCGAGCGTAACGCGGGGCATGGCATCACTCGCTTCTAGGAAGGCTTCTCGCTGCTCTGGGGTGGCGATGCGATGCACCAAAGCGCCACCATGGGCCGCGTTAATATCCAGGGATGTAGTCAAAATACGAACCTCTCAAACTGCTAAACGGACTTATTCAGTATTCCCAGCCCAGGGCTGCTAGCCCGGTAACACCGGGCCAAAACTTCCCAGAACTGATGCCCTAGCCTGGGTCACTGGTGTGGGCAAGCGCTGCGGCAACGCGGGCTTGCACTGGCAGCGGCTCAATGATCCCCCCGCCAAGAACGCGATCGCCGTCATACCAAACAGCGGCCTGTCCAGGCGTGACGCCAAATTGTGGCTCATCAAATACGATGCTGGCTCGGGATGGAGCAGTTTCGGACGAAGTCGCCAAGGGCACCAGCGTCGCTGGCACGGCGGTGGATCGATAGCGAATTTGCACCATGACCGAGAGGGGCTCGGTTGGAGCCGCTGCCGATACCCAGTTTACGCGGTGAACGGTACAGTCTGGATAGTGAACGCTGGCGCGATCGCCCACAATCACTTGGTTACGACCAACATCCAAAGCCACCACATACAGTGGATGAGCTGCCGCGATGCCTAATCCCTTCCGTTGTCCAATCGTGTAGTTGTGAACTCCCGTATGACGACCCAAAATGCGCCCCTGGGTATCCACAATATCGCCTGGCTTGGGGGCCAAGTATTTTTCTAAAAACTGCCCCATAGAACCGTGATGCTCAATCAGGCATAGATCCTGACTTTCTGGTTTTGAAGCGGTGTGCAGACCAAATTGTTCCGCCATTTGGCGGGTTTCAGCTTTAGTTTGCTCACCCAAAGGAAAGTGCAGCGAACTCAGCATCTCTTGAGTCAAGTCATAGAGGAAGTAAGACTGGTCTTTGTTGCGATCGACCGCGCGCAAAAGCTCGTAGCGCTGGGTGTCTGCGTTGAAACGCACCCGTGCGTAATGCCCTGTGGCGATCGCCTCGGCCCCGAGCTCCTGTCGTGCATAGTCCAACATCGGGCCAAACTTAACCGTGCGGTTGCACTGTGAGCAGGGTAGCGGCGTGACCCCAGCTTGATAGCCCTCGACTAAGTAATCCACAATATTGGCTTGAAAGGTATCGCGGCTATCGACGATGTGATGGGGCACCTCCAAGTCTTCGCAGAGTTGTGCCGCATCGACCATGCCTTCTGAACAACATTGCCCTTTCCCTTTCATCAGCCACAGAGTTAGTCCAATGACCTCGTGACCTTGATGATGCAATGTTGCGGCGGCCACTGAACTATCGACCCCGCCGGAGAGGCCCACAACAATTTTGCTCATCTTCAAAAAAGTCTGGAAATTTTTTATGAGTGTAACTATCCTAGGCTAGCATCCACCTCGACTGTTCGTAGGAAGGCCGAGGTCAGCTCATGGCTTATCTATGACATTGCCCTCTAGCCCTCAGCTTTTAGCTGATCACGTCTTATGAAATCACATCCCGCTCCCTGGTCAAATACAACGGTTACTCCCATCTCCCGGCAACCGCAACAGTGGCTCAACTTGGCACTGCTAAGAAAGGTTTTGCTAGCGGGCGGTTGTTTGGGATTGGCGATCGCCCTGCCGAGTCCAGCCGCAACCTTGACCGCGCCTGATGCTCTAACTGATGATGCGATCGCCCAAGCCTTGCCCACGCCACTACCGCCTTTACCCTCCAGCAGCGGTACCGCTCCAGCCACCGGTGAGCAATATTTAGTCTTAGTTAACGGCAGCAGTGAAATGTTGTTGCAACAGGTGCGCCAAGTCGAGCCCGGCGCATTTGTGAACTATGTAGATGGTGCTTCCGTCATTCAGGCGGGGCGTTTCAGTTCTTATGAAAATGCTCAATACCGGGCGAATGAGCTAGCCAGCTTGGGTCTAAGTGCCAGCGTTCAGAGCACCGACTATGCGAGTGCTCCCATTGCGATCACTCCCCCCTCTGACTACAATCTGGCCTATCCGGCCACGGGCCAAGGCGTATCCTCCGCCGGCTTCCCGAGTAATACAGTGGCGGCAACGCCTTCCTCGATCGAGTTTGGTCAAGCGGTACCGTTTGGCTCAGGGGCTCCCAATACATCGGCGGCGTTTCCGCCGCCCTCCCCTGCGGGCTATCCCAGTGCTCCCACTGCTCCCACGGGGGCAACGCCGCCGCCCATCACGACCCCCGCTGTGGTGCAAGGTAACTTGGCATCGGGCTACTACGTCATAGTTCCAGGCAGCACTGTCGAACTGCAACAGTTGGAGAGTCAAATCGTCTCTTTGGGCGCACCACGGGTGTTGGTGCAATCGCGCACCGCGCCGCGTGGCCCCCATGTCGCAGTAGGTCCTTATGGCGACTATGGCATTGCTCAAGAGTGGAATAACTACCTCCGGGATTCAGGTGTCGCTGGTGCCAGAGTCCATTTTCAGTAATCTGGTTTCGGGTCGTCTGATTCGCCAGCCTGATGACTGCCTGGTATCCGTCGTGCTGATCAAGGCCCAACGGTGATGACATGAGCTAACTGTTGATCAAGGTCGGGGCGATTAGTTCCAGCGCTACTGTTCAATAAAAAGAAGAAAGGCTCTATCAGTGTTACTGCTATGGAGCCTTTCTTTTGTGGTGGCAGTGGCCATGCCGATGACGACAAATCGGTTCGGCTCGGCTATCTTGCCGCAATCGCGGCCAATTGATGTTTGAGGCTGATTTATGACGCACTCCCTAGCGTTCGATGCCCCGGGGGCGGCACCGTCGGTGGTTGTTACGACGCAGCAAATGCAAGCAGTAGAGGCGGCAATCTTTGCTGAGGGGATGCCAGTGGCGGCCTTGATGGAAAAGGTGGCAGGGCGCGCATCGCGTTGGATTATGGAACGCTTTCCTCGTGATCGCACCTCCCTGGTTGGCGTGATTGTGGGGCCTGGACACAATGGTGGTGACGCCTTGGTGATTGCCAGAGAATTGCACCATTACGGCTACCAAATTCTCCTTTGGTGTCCCTTCAATCAAGTCAAGGATCTCACCGCGCAGCACAAAGCCTACGTGGAATATTTAGGGGGGCATTTCATCAATGCCGTGGAAGAATTCGAATGTTGTCATTTGATTATTGATGGGGCTTTTGGGCTGGGACTCGCGCGGTCTTTGACTGGCGATCTGGCGGCGGGCATTCGCCAGCTGAACGAATACCGTCTGCCGGTGGTCAGTATTGATTTGCCCTCAGGACTGGAAAGCAATACGGGTGAGGTGTTAGGCACCGCGATTAAAGCGACACACACGTTGTGTCTTGGGCTTTGGAAACTGGGATTGCTGCAAGATCGGGCTCAGCCTTGGGTCGGTGAGTGTCATTTGCTCCCTTTTGATGTGCCGCTAGCTGCTCTGCAGACGGTATTGACTGACCAGCCTCAGTGGAATTGCCTCACAGCGGCGGCAGCGATCGCTCGTTTACCGTTACCGCGATCTCCCATCGCTCATAAATACACGGCGGGTCATGCCCTGTTGATTGTGGGATCACGCCAATATGCGGGAGCTGCTTTGTTGGCCGCCCAGGGGGCGATCGCGAGCGGCGTCGGCATGTTAACGGTCGTTGTTCCCGAGAGCTTGCGGCTCATGGTGGTAAGCCAACTGCCCGAAGCGTTAGTGATCGGGGCAGCGGAAACTCCCAGCGGCGCGATCACTACGCTACCGGATGAATGGAATTGGGATCGCTATGATGTGGTGGCTTGCGGTCCGGGACTGACTGCCGCGGCCACGCCTGTCGTTGAAGCGGCTTTGCAAAGCGATCGCCCACTGGTGCTAGATGCAGATGGGCTCAATATTTTGGCGCAGGCTGATC
>CAZFWL010000364.1:0-4398 GCA_964522775.1 uncultured Halomicronema sp. | reverse complement strand
TACAAATTGGGGCGAACTGGGGAAGTAGCCAGGGGGCGCATCGTAGGCCGAGGTGATATCGAGCGTGGCGGCATCCACCTGAAATAGACATGAAGGACGCTCTTCTGCCTGGTTCAGGAGTTCCGGCAGGGCGATCGCCCGATAGGGATAATCTGCATACAGGTCGTAGACGAACTCCGTCAGCAACTCTGGCCAAAAGCCGAGAGATTGCCAGTACAGCTTTTTGAGTTGGCGAGGCGGCATCCCCGCTGACGTCCGCTCCTGATAAGCGTAAAAGCCGATGCCCCAGTGACGCTTACTGTCATAGGTGATTTTGGCATCGGTGAGCCGTCCGGTCTCACCATCAATGCGATAACGAGCTACGCGGCCAATATCCATCTGGCCATTGGCAATCATGCCCCGCAGCCAGGCGGGCGGTCCATGGGGCGGGTCAAACTTAAACACGTCAAAATCGTGCAGCCATTCCCCGATGTCCGTCGCCGCTAGGTGGGCCGCATGCAGGGTGATTTCACCATTGGGATTGTCGTAATCCACCAAGTAATGGACGATCTCCATCGGGATGCGGGTGTACTGCGCCGTCACCGTGGGAATCGTGCCGTCCGGGTTGGGGGTAGCCGTGGCCTGGAGATCGGCCCGTTTAACAATGTAGGTAGGCGAGTCGGGCTGCTGGGGACGGGTGAGGGTTTGGCGTAGCAGACGCTCCGTTTCGGGACTATCCGGTACCGGATTATTCAGAATTTGCTCTGGCCCAATTTTCAGCGACGTATCCATAATCACGACGTAATCTTGGGTGACGCCAACCTGGTGCATACTCTGCTCAATGCGCACGGGAGCGCCGTCGGGCAGCATCAGTTGCCAGCGCTGAATGTCGCCCTCACCATCCCAACTGACGAGATACGTGAAATTGGGCAGTACTTCGCCTACGCGATGCCCCAGCCATTCCCAAAGCTGCTGGCTAACGCCCTCGGCCATCGCCATAAGGCTGGCCAAAGGGCCTTTGAGCAATGGCGCATTCAGGATTTCCGCCAGACTATGGAACAGATGTTCAACCTCTTGGGGCAAGCCTTCGAGATCGTAGACAAAGCGGGCACTTTCCAAAAAGTTGTTGAGCGATCGCCCATAGTTGACCATGAATACCTCATGGGTATAGCCGTCGTAGGCGGGGTGAGAGGTGGTCATCAACGGGGCAAACGGGTAGTCCATCGGCAAAAAAGCTTTCCAGTCCTGCTGTTGCCCGACTGGGGTCACCATCTCCAGGCTGAAGGTGTCGATCTCGTAAGGCCGTCCCGCTTCATAGGTCACGAGCAGCCGATCTTGTTCTTCCCCCGCTGCTTTAAAGGGCAAAAAGGCGATATCCACTTCATCCCGCAGCCCCAGCGACCAAGAAAACCGCAGCAAGCCGTAGTCACGAAACTGATAGGGCTGAAAAACGGGATCAGCAAAGCTGGCGCGATCGGCGTAGTGACAAGGCGTGCGCATCAGACGATTGGCAGCTTTGACCTCGCCCGCACCCAGATCTAGCCGATAAACCATGCCGTCGCTGTTAAAAATATGGGTGCCGTTGGGATTGGGCAACCCATCGGAGGCGACAGTGCCCACCGGGGCAATGAAAAAAGAGGAGCCATACCAGTCGGTCGGAACGGTGCCTTCAATGCAATTCAACGTCAGAATCGTGTCACCAATATGATCGATGCGATCGGCAGTCATCGCCGCTTTAGGAAAGCTGAGATCAGGCATAGGTTTAGCGTTAAAGAAAGAGTGGACAGCCCAAGTCGATCAGTGGGGGCAAGCGTGGCAGGGTAACTGGGTAGTGGGGGTAGTTTGCGGGAGTCAGAGCTATCGAGCTTAGCCATAAATTTGAGCCCGATGAGAATCACTGTTCAACCGCTTGGATGCCGATGCAGAATTTGGCGCGCCCCTTGGACGAGGCCAGGATGTCATTACCTTTGGCAAAGGCACAGCGATCGCGGGGATCAAGCTTTAGCCGAGTTTATATCCGTCATGCCTCTGGCTCAGCTCGCCAGGTGTGGCAGACCCAGCCCTAAACGACAACCGCTTGTCCACACCAGCGGCACAGACAAGCACAGATTTTTAGAGATGACGAAATTTCAGGAAAACGAACCTCTGCTCACCTTTGCCTTGGTCCAGGGAATCAGAAGTGTGACTGACAGCGCTGCACATAGATACGAGCAACGGAGTCTTCAGGATTATAGGTGAGGCATTCTTGAAAATGCTGATGGGCTTCACCAAACTTTTGGTGGTTGTAGAGCAGCAAGCCTTGCTCGAATTGAGATCGCGTCTGGACTTTACGAGCCTTCAGTTCTGGCTCGTCAGCGTCAAACACTTCGTACACTGTTACCGCGATCGATTTGCCTTTAACTTTGGCTTTATCAACAATTCGCAGATGGTAGCGATCGTGGTCAGCCAAGTGGAAAAAGGTCCCTTCACCAATCAACAACGGCACCTTGTACACCTTCGTTAACCCCTCAATGCGCGACGCTAAGTTAACGGCATCACTAATCACGGTGCTATCCATGCGGTTTTGGCCACCCACCGTGCCCAGCATCAGTGAACCGGTGTTGATGCCGATGCCGATGCGTAAGGGTTGGTAGCGGCTCTGCACCCGATGTTCGTTATAGGCCCGCAGCTGCTCTAGCATGGCAATGCCACCTTGAACGGCCTCATCAGCGGAACCACTAAACAGCGCCATGATGGCGTCCCCAATGTACTTATCAATAAAGCCGTTGTGCTCCGCAATCACGCCATCCATGCGGCTGAGAAAGCTATTGATCAGCGCAAAATTGTCTTCCGGCGACAGCTTTTCCGATAGGGAGGTGAAGTCGCGAATATCAGAAAATAGAATCGACATTTCCTGTCGCACGCTATCGCCGAGTTCCACCTTGGTAATGCTGTCTTTACCTAACAGTCGCAAAAATTGGCTCGGGACAAAGCGCTCGTAGGCTTGGTTGAGGGTGGCGAGGTCGGTATATAGCCGGGCATTATCGATGGAAATAGCGGCCTGGGTCGAAATCAAATTCAGCAATTCCAATCGCTTGGGGGTGAATGCGCCTGTAGTCAGATTGTTTTCCAGATAGACAATCCCTGCCAGCTTGCCCTGGTTGAGGAGCGGCGCACAAAGCAGCGATCGCGGCTCCTGGGTTTGGACATAGGTATCTTGGACAAACTCGCCGAGCCGAGCCGCATCGTTCAGTACGACGCTCTTTTTGGTTCGCGCCACATAGTTCACAATGCCAACGGAAAGGACATCGGTATCCGAGATCGCGATCGACTCCGTTACTTCGACATCCGCCTGATCGTCATCCGTTTGGTCGGCGCTGCCCTGGGCCTCAATCCGAAAATCGCCATCCGTTTCCAACAGCAGCACCCCCCGCTGTGCGCCGGCATTCTCAATCAACAACCGCATCAGCCGCTTCAACAGTTTGTCGAGCTGAATTTCTTCCGATAGGGCTTGAGATGCTCGCATGGCGGTCATCCAATCCAGATTATTGTTACTGTGGCCGCCCGTGGAGTCCACGGACACGGTATTTCCCAGGGTGGAATATACGCTGTGATTGGCCGGAACGGTCCCGAACGAAGCTAATTGGGGGAATTGATCAGTCAGGGCGTTGACCTTAGCAGTGGCTCCCCACTGACCATAGAGATAGTGCGCTTCTTGCAGATAGGAGAGGGCAATTTTAGGGCGCTGCTGGTCGAGATAGCATTGGGCCGCGCGCTCGTTTGCCAGCGCCGCCTCGGCAATGAACTGATGGTCTAAGGCGAGTTGAATCGCGCGATCGTAGGCAGCTGCCGCTTGAGAGTAGCGGCCCTGTGCTCGCTGTAGTTCGGCGTCAACCAAGGCCAGTTTATGGGCGTAATTCGCGGGCGCAGCAGCGGCCCAAGCCGCCAGTTTTCGACGGCATTTTTTCGCCGCACGGATGAGCTGACGCCGCTGCTGTCGAGACGCCGCCGTCGCAAGGGCCAGTTGGGTTAGCGCTTGATAAAAGGTAAACCAGCCGGTGATATACAGTGCCACCACGGCTTCAAGGTAGGCTTTGCCCGCGTTGGCAGCCGCGATCGCTGCTTCGTAATTGCCAAAGCTGTAGTTCAGCACAAGCTGATAGGTATAGGCGTAAAAAATCGCCGTGCGATAGTTATCGTCCAGATGCTGCGGTAGTTTCTCCTGCACGTTATAGAATTCGCCCACCAGCTCAGTCGGATTTTCACTCGCGCCTTGCAAGTTGGCGATCACCTGGCGAGATTGCTGAATCAGTTCATAAATCGGCTGCTTTTTGAACTTAAGAATCGCTTCGGCAAACGCCTGGGAACGAGTCTCCAGCTCAGCTAACGGTTCCCCCGCAAACAAGCCATGCATGGTCGAAAGCTGAGCACAAAAGCCCG
>CAZFWL010000363.1:0-4406 GCA_964522775.1 uncultured Halomicronema sp. | reverse complement strand
GATCACCTGACCCAGGTCCATGGCTACAGCGGCGAAGTCATCAAAACCATTAGCGGCTCCAACTTAATTCCCAAGGTCGCGAAGCTGCACGAGCGAGAGGTTTACGAGACGCCAGTCGGCTATAAATACATCGCTGATCGCATGTTGGAGTCAGACGCACTGATTGGGGGCGAGGAGTCTGGCGGTGTCGGGTACGGTCACCACATTCCTGAGCGGGATGCCCTGCTGTCGGCACTGTACGTGTTGGAAGCGGTTGTGAAATCGGGGATGGATTTGAGCGATCGCTACCGCAGCCTGCAAGACAAAACAGGTTATCACTCGGAATACGATCGCATTGATTTGCCCCTTGCCAGCATGGATGTGCGCGACAAACTCCTGCATGAACTTAAAACCAACTGTCCTCAAACCGTGGCGGGCAAAGCCGTGACCCATGTCCTCGATATTGACGGCTATAAGTTCACCCTGGCAGATGAAAGCTGGCTGTTGATTCGATTTAGCGGGACCGAACCGGTGCTGCGCCTCTACAGCGAAGCTAAAGACCTAGAAGAGGTCCATAAGCATCTAGGTTGGGCAAAAGATTGGGCGACTGCAATCTAAATTGAGTTACCTGTCATGATGAGCAACTGACTTGCTGAGTGCGTTTGGCAAACTGGCAAGTTAGTCGCTCTCGGCTACCCACGCCCCCTAAACAGAGACTAAGTTGATTCCCCATTCTGCTGATGAGCCATTTAGCCAGGTTTGCTAGAAGGGTTACAAACACTAGTCTCAGCGCTTTCTAGACTAGTGCAGTAGGATCAGGGTGCTTCAAAATTCGCCATTGAGAAGAGCCATGCGGACACTCACTAAATGGTCAGTTGCCGATTACCAACAGATGCAAGCGCTAGGCGTGCTTGATCATCGTCGCTGCGAACTCATCAATGGAGACATCTGGGACATGGCACCAGAGGGGCAATTCCATCGTTTCATCAATGACCGTGGGGCTGAGTATCTAAGGCGTATTCTGCAAGGTAAAGCCAAAGTTTTTGAAGCACACCCAATTACGTTAAGAACGTCTGAGCCCCAACCCGATATTGCCGTGGTGCGGTTGCCAGATACGCGTTATCTCAATCATCATCCCTATCCGGAGGATATCTACTGGGTGATCGAGATTGCAGATACCACCCTGACCTACGATTTGGAAACCAAGCGCCATGTCTATGCTGAAGCCGGGATTCAAGAGTATTGGGTCATTGATATTGCGAACCGACAGTTGATAGTGTTTCAGGATGCGCAGGATGGCGACTTTTCAACGCGTAAGACCGTGAATACGGGCACTCTGTATCCGCTGGCTTTTCCCGATATTGCGATCGCGGTTGTATCCCTCGTGAGCATCCCTGAAGTCTGAGATGTCACGGGTTGAGCAACTACCCGGCTCGCCCGGCTACTCCAACAAATTAGAAACGGCAGCACTGTACTCTGTGTAAGATTTCACCCCAGTCAGGGTAGTCAAGAGCTGGCCATTTTTGAAATATAGGACAGCGGGAATCCCCTGAAGCCCGAAGCGTTTCGAGATTTGGCGGTTCGCGTCAAAGTTGATTTTCATCACATTCACGCGATCGCGATATTCCTCAGCCAGTTGGTCGATAAAAGGCGACACCTGCTTACATGAACCGCACCAAGGAGCCATGCAGTCCACCACCAACCGCGACTGACCGTAAATGAGGGTATCCAGTTCCGCCTCGTCCTCAATGATAGGAGCCGCATCCGATTGCGATTGGCCAATCTCGGCCAAGTCCCTGGCGACCTCAGCGAAGGAATGGTTCGCATTGAGGATCGTTAATTGTTCCTGCTGCTGGTAGTACTCGACTAAAGGGGTAACTTCAGTTTGGTGATGCTCTAAGGAGCGCTTTAACGCCGGTGTTGTCGCCGTTTGTCCAGGGACAGCCGCCAAACGATTCATTAAAATTCCTAGCATCGCTTTCAAATAAATCGCGATCGGTAATGGCCGCCCCATGCAAGCCCACCAATCATTCAATCCCTGAGCTTGCCCAACACTGCGTGGAAATCCTTCTAAAACCCAGCCGTTGAGCACGGTATCAGGCTGCTCCAGCCGCCGTTTCACTAATTTGAGCGCCAAGTCATCTGGTAAAGGCTCACCTGTGGCTAAATAGGGACGCACTGCTGCTGCGATTTCACCGCCATTAGCGATCGCTGCCTGCAATAGTTCTGACATCGACACATACGGCACCGCCCATCGCGTAGCCAGGGCCACTGCATGCTCTGTGCCCTTAGCCCCTGGCGGCGCTAACAGAATAAACTGCTTGGTTTCCATGAAGCGTACATAACTCAGTTGGCAAGGGATATCCCTGTCTAGAGGATACTGCCACCCCCAGGAGCTGAGGCATAAGGAAACCTAAAATCTGTCGACGCTTAAATGGGAAAATAGAGAGGCGAAACCCACAAGCAGATACTAATCAAATTCGGCTGCAATCGCTTAACGAGACAGCTGCTTGACGCGCCATCCCGTGTAGGTCAACAGACCAGTGGCGCCAGCAGCACAAAAGAAACCAGTGGGAATCCCAGCAAATGCCACGGCTAAACTTCCGGCCCACAAGGTCAAGGCGTAGATGAACAGCACGGCCCAACGGTGCGACAAACCCGCTTTCAGCAACCGGTGATGTAGGTGACGTTTATCGGCCACAAAGGGCGAATTGCCAGAACGAATCCGATCCAAAATAACGGCGGACATATCAAGAATCGGGACAGCCAGAATGATGTAAGGCAGCAGCACTGCCACGGTAGTAACGCTCTTAATCAAGCCAATTACGCCGACCCCAGCCAAAGTGAAGCCAATAAAGTAGGAGCCGCCATCTCCCATAAATATCTTGGCTGGATTGAAGTTATACCGCAAAAAGCTCAGGCACCCACCGGCTAAAGCCGCCGCAATCAAAGCGGCGGCGGGTTGAGCCATGAACAAACTCACGATCAGCATAATCAACGCGGCAATGCCACACACGCCTGCCGCTAAGCCATCGAGACCGTCAATCCAGTTGATCGCGTTAGTCATGCCCACTAACCACACGATGGTGATGGGGAGACTAATCCATACCGGTAGGGGGACTAAACCGACAAAGGGGATGGTCAGAAAATCGATACTGACACCCACATGCCAAGCGATCGCGGCAATCGCAGCCTGCATCAACAATCGACTTGAAGCCGATAGACCAAACAAATCATCCAGCAGACCGATTAAAAAGAAGGCAAACCCGCCCAGCGTTACGCCCCAGATTTCGTATTCATCGGTGGGACTCAGATGAGTGCCCGAAGCGTCAATGAACCCACCACTCCACCAAATAAACAGCAGGGAAATCAGGGTGCCGAGAAAGATCGAAATGCCCCCTAACCGAACCATTGGCTGAGTGTGAACTTTCCGACCGCCGGGAATATCAACCCGACCGCATTTGAGACCAATGCGCCGCACAATGGGTGTTGTCACCAGCACAACCGCACCGGAAATCAAAAAAGCCAATAGATGGTAAAGCTGAAAAGGCATAAAAATCGCTTCAACGGCGTCGAAGAGTGGCAATCAGCATTTGAGCAAGAGATTCGCGACCAATACTAAGGCCTTTAGAAAGAGTTGAACTTTGTTAAGAGCAGATTATTGAGTCTCTTAACAATTTTTAGAACTTGACCCCACTATAAAAGCTCCATGAAGAATATGACAGATCAAAAACATTGTCTACTGTCATAAACTCCATAGAGCCGAGTTATCAAAATCGCTAGTTTTGCGAACTGCCCTTTAGACCAGTGCCGGTTCGGACTGACCTAAGTAGGGATACAGAGGAAAGCGATCGCACAAGGCGGCCACCCGTCGTCGGCAATTTTCGCGCACCACTTCATCATCGGGATTCGTCAAGCGATCAGCGATGATGTCGGCGATTTCCTCAAACTCTGCCGTGCCCATCCCGCGGGTGGTCATCGCCGGGGAGCCCAAACGCAAACCACTAGTGACAAAGGGCGACTCTGGATCAAAGGGCACCGTATTTTTATTCGCTGTGATGTTGACTTCGCTGACCAGCTTGTCGGCCTGCTTACCCGTCAAACTCACAGAACGCAAATCAACCAGAACCAAATGATTGTCGGTGCCGCCAGACACGAGCTTTAACCCGCGAACCTGCAAGCGATCACCCATGGCCTGAGCATTTGCAATCACCTGCTGAGAGTAATCCTTAAATTCGGGCTTTAGGGCTTCGCCAAAGGCCACTGCTTTTGCCGCAATCACATGCTCTAGCGGGCCGCCTTGGGAACCAGGAAAAACCGCTTTGTCGAACTTTTTGCCCAATTCAGGATCGCGGGTCAAAATCAGACCGCCGCGAGGACCCCGTAGAGTTTTGTGGGTAGTAGTGGTGACCACATCGCAATGGGGC